>CAMUZE010000003.1 GCA_947165135.1 uncultured Clostridia bacterium | reverse complement strand
TCTTCTTGTTCCTTTTTATCAGCAGCTGTACAATCAAAATCAGGATTAAAATATTCTTGACCATTTTTATTAAAACCTAATATTCTTATATATTCTAGATTACTAACTAATTTATTTTCTTCTTTTGTAAATGAACATAATATATGATTTAACATTCTACTTATTTTATTATAAGTATATCTTTTTGATTTAATATTATTTATTAACTCATCTAATGTATTAGACTTTGATATTACTTTTTTAATTCTTAAATCTATTCCTTCATCAACATCTAAGTATTTTTCAAGATTAGAATCACTTATTATTTTATATTTTAATAATTCAAAATATTTATTATTCATTTTTTTGTTTTTTAATTTATTATATACAAATTCTGGAACACTATTTTTATAATCTTGATTATTTAGTATTTTATATCTAATATTTTGTGCTGAAACAATATTATCATTTGATAAAGTGTCATGATATTTAGACGTTCTTTTTATATTAAATAGTTCTATATTATGGTTATTTTTATATATTTCTTTTATATAACTAAGTGCTAATAAGTCATTTGGTTCATTTATTTCAATACCCGATAGTTCTTTTAATGCTTTATTTAATGCTGTAGGATAGTTAATACCTTCTTTTAAATATTTTTTAACTAAATTATCATATTTTAAATTATTTATTTGTATTTTAGCTGCATTAATTATATCATTCATATTTTCTTTTTCTGTACCAAAACATAATGTATTTATATGAAGAGTATTTAATAATTGAATAGAATATTTTGCAAAAACATCACTACTTTGTGTTGCATATACATATGGAAGTTCTATTACAATATCTGCACCATATAATAAGGCTGCTTCTGTCTTTTCCCATTTATTTAATATAGATAATTCTCCTCTTTGAGTAAATGATGAAGATAAACAAACAATTATAATAGAATCATTATATTTTTCTTTTATTTTATTAAGTTGATATATATGTCCATTATGAAACGGATTATATTCAGCTACAATACCTATTATTTTTTGCATAATATTCTTCCTTTCTAATGTTAAATTATAGCAAAATATATATTTTTTTCAATAAAATAGAAAAATATACTTGATATTTTTGCGCTTTTATGAGAAAATACTTTAGCAAAGCAAAAAAGGGTTTAATAAAGAGACATACCGAAGGAGGAATAAAAATGAAATTAAATATTACATTATTTGGTGCATTACCATTTAGAAGAATTAGTAAAACAGCTAAAAGACAAAGAAGAACTCATTTAAAGAAAACTGCTCCTACTGTTACTACTTGTAGTAATTGTGGCGCTGTAGTTGCACCTCATAGAGCTTGTACTAAATGTGGCTTTTATAAAGGTAAAGAAGCAATTAAGATTAAAGCTGAAGAAGAAGCTAAGTAGGTTATTCCTACTTTTTTTATTGACTTAAATATTGTAAATATTTATAATTATAATAGGTGAGAATATGAAGAAGTTTAGGATTATAATTTACATATTTATATTTTTTGTTTGTATGGTACATGTGGATGCTAATACTATATATAAGAAAGTACCAAAATTTGCAAATGACTATATAAAGAAATATGATAATTATCAAAGATATATTGTCACTGAAAACACTAGATATGGTTTTAAAGATGGAATAATTGATAATGGATCTAATGATTTTAAAACTGGTGGACTTTTAAATTTAGATGAATATTCAATATCAAAGAGTGTTGGTAATAGTACTTATTTATTTAATGGACTAAAATTTTTTACTATGTCAACAAGAAATGGAAAAATTATTACAATAGATCCAGATAAAGAAAATAATTTAAATGAATTAACTATTAATGATAGTAGCGGTATTAGAGTGACTAATTATATTAAAAACTCTGTTAAATTAAATGGAACTGGAAGTAGTGTTAATCCTTGGACAATTATTTCTAAATATAATGTTCAATTTCGTTACAATGATGAAAGATTAACTATTACTCCTAATAGTGTGGTTGCTGATGAAGAGGGAAGAACTAAACCAGTAATGGTAAGTAGTAGTGCTGGATATAGATATTTAAGCAATGATTGTGGTGCTATATATTCAGATGGTAAATTAACAGTTGAAAATGTTACAAGTGACATTATATGTAATGTTGAAGATGGTGCTGTAGGATATGAATTAGTAGTACACGCAAATGGTGGTAGTTTGAGTTCTAGTAGTGGTTGGACATTATCATCAGATTTTAAAACTGCTTCTAAAGAGATTTCATATGGAGAAAAAATTTCAACTTTACCAGTAGCAACAAAGACTGGTTATACATTTGCAGGTTGGTTTACAGATATTACTGGTGGAAGTCAAATAGATGAAAATACTATAATGAGAAATGCTTTAGATATATATGCTCATTGGCAAGCCGATGAATACACTCTTACATATGATAACAATGGTGGAAGTGGGTGCACTAATAAAAAAGGATATTATGATTCTCCTTGGGGAACATTATGTACTCCAAGCAAAGATGGCTATGCATTTGTTGAATGGAATACAAAAACAGATGGAACGGGTAATAAAATTACTGAAAATAGTATTGTAGATGGAAATAGAACAGTTTATGCAATATGGGGAGCACGAAAATATACCGTTACATTAGATGCAAAAGGTGGACTATTAACTGCTTCCGATGGATGGACACTTCTTAATGTATTATATAGTTATCAAAGTAAAGTGTGTGGACAGATAGCAGATGGCACCTATGGTATCATTTCTGCTAATCTTGTTGAAAATGCATATGAGTGTCCTACAGAATTTACATCTTGCGATGCAAATCATATTGGAACATATAGATCAGGAAATTGTGTTCGTGAAGAATTGAATAATGATGAAGTAAAGGCAATTAAGAAATTAACTTATGGAGTGGAGTACGGAACATTACTTACTCCAACTAAAGATGGATATACTTTTGATGGTTGGTATTTAAATAGTACAAAAATAACAAATATTTCAATATTAAATACCAATGCAGACCACACTTTAGAAGCACACTGGACAGTTAAAAAATATTCAGTTAAATTTCAGTCTAATAGTGAATGTCCATTAAATACAACAACATACGATCAAATTTCTAATATAAGTTATGGAAATTTAATAAAATCAACTGCTATTGTTAATCCAACTTGTAGTGGATATGATTTTGGTGGATGGATAGCAAGCGGAGATATAGATACTTCTACAGCAAGACATGGAACCACAAATAATCCTACAAGTCTTTGGAATGGTTTAAATAAAAGTACATATTTTAAAAACTTATCAACTACTTCTAATGGGGTTGTAATTCTAACTGCAAGTTGGGGAGCTGGAGAATTTACTATTACTGCCGATGCTAATGGTGGAACTATATCTAATGCATCTGGCTGGACAAAATCTGGTGACTCTAAAACTGCAACAAAACAAATTAATTTTGGATCTACATATGGTACCTTACCAACAGTTACACGCGATGGATATTTTTTTAAAGAATGGAATACAGCACAAAGTTCAGGAGGAAATGCAATAACATCTAGTAGTTCAATGTCAACTGCTTCTGCACATACTATATATGCAAGGTGGTTAACTCAAGTACCAATACCGACAAATAGTTTATGCAAATGTACAGGAATGACAACATGTGGAAGTGGTTATAGCAGTTTTGCATATACAGGAAGTGCACAAACATTAACAACAGCGACAAGTGGAACAGGATATACATTAAGTGGATATTCACAAACAAATGTAAATACTAGTGGATATACAATAACTGCAACTTTATCAAGTAGTGATTATAGATGGAGTGATAATACAACAGGAAATAAAACATTTACATGTTACTTACCAAAAGCAACACCTACAATAACGTTAAGCTCAACAAGTGGAACAACAGTTATCGGAACAAATTTAACATATAATGAGAAAGCTAGTGTAAAAGGTAAATTTACAGTAACAAGTAGTGCGACTGGTAAAGCAACAGTAAGTCAAGCAAGTTCAAATGAAATTGCAGCAAATACAAATAACACTGTTACGGTAAAAGGTGTTGCTGCAGGAAGTGCAACAATAACAGTTGCATTCACACCTACAGATACAACAAATTATAATAATGCTGCAAATAAAACATATTCTGTAACTGTAACTGATGCAAGTTGTAGCTGTGATACTATATATGGCTGGGAATTTGTCACTGCTGTTAATTGTAATAATGGTGTGTACTCCACTTCGCTTTGGACTGCTTGCTCAGACTATGGTAATTGTGCAAGTGCAGCTGCTGCTGCATGCCAAAATCGACAAGGTAATGCAAATAGTCCAAATTGTACTAGAAAAATAAAATATAATTGCGGTAGTTGGCAAAATATGTAGAGGAGGAAATATGAAGAAGATATTAGCGTTTTTAATAGTAATATTAGTGTCACTAGTTATATTGGGATATTATTATTCATCTAAGCCTAAGCCAAATTCTAATACTCCTAACAATGATTCAGTAGTAGATATTAATGATGTAACTGTTAAAGAATTATATAATTATTTGCATGATAATAAACTATATACTATGTTTGATAATTATAAAACAGTTTATCAAGATAAATTAATAAAATATAGTGATCTTACAAAAAACACCATACTCAGAAATGTATTTTATGAGTTAAATAAAGAAAATGCATCTATAGATATGTATAATAAGAATATGTTTTCTAGCAATATAATGAAAGTATTCAATATACAAGATAATGCTATAATTGAATATGCTGATAAATGTTCGCCAGATAATAATGATTGTATTATTCCAGTAAGCTTTGATTTAAGAGAAGTAACTGGATATTATCAAATAATATGTGATTTGGCTGAAATGTGTATTTGGACTTTAAACGGTAATAATAGTTTTGATAACGAACCACTATATAAATTAATAAATGCTGAAAAAAATAATGATGAATATTATTTATATGAAAATGTTTTCTATTCAGATGGCAAAAATTTATATGATAAGTATGCATCTGGAAAAATAATATATACTTCTCCAAATGATAATTTTATTGATTATAAATTTGTTGAAGATAACTATAATGATTATCTATATACATATAAGCATACATATAAGAAGAGTAAAAGTGGAGAATATTATTGGTATTCTACAGAGTTATTAAGTAAATAAGAAGAATTATTTCTTCTTTTTTAACATAAATTGTGTTAAAATTATTTTTATGGAAAGAGAAAGAATAAGAAATTTTTGTATTATAGCACATATAGATCATGGTAAGAGTACACTAGCTGATAGGATACTCGATGTTTGTGGTGCAGTAAGTGAACGAGAACGTAAAGAACAAATACTTGACTCTATGGATCTTGAACGTGAACGTGGAATTACAATCAAATTAAATGCTGTTGAACTTAAATATAAAGGGTATACATTACATTTGATAGATACACCAGGACATGTAGATTTTAGTTATGAAGTCAGTCGTAGCTTAGCGGCTTGCGAAGGTGCAATATTAGTGGTAGATGCTACTCAAGGAATTGAAGCTCAAACTCTTGCTAATCTGTATTTAGCTCTTGATGCAAATTTAAAAATTATTCCAGTTATTAATAAAATAGATTTACCAAATGCTGATCCAGAAAAAGTAACAAATGAATTAATAAACACAATTGGATTTACTAAGGAAGAAATATTATTATGTTCTGGTAAAACAGGTGAAGGAGTTAGTGAACTATTAGATGCTGTAATAGAAAGAATAGATCCACCTAAAAGTGAATCTAATAAATTTAGAGCATTAATATTTGACAGCTATTTTGATCCATATAAAGGCGTAGTAGTATTAGTTAGAATAATGGATGGTAAAGTAAAGGTTGGAGACAAAATTAAATTTATAAATTCTAAAGCAGAATATGAAGTATTAGAACTTGGGAAACATACACCTCATGAAATAAAAAAAGATTCTCTTTCTGCTGGTGAAGTTGGATTTATTAGTGCATCTATTAAAAGCATAACAGAAGTAGAAGTAGGGGACACTATATGTCTTGTTAACGAAGATGTTGAAGCTCTGCCTGGCTATAAAAAGATGTTACCTATGGTATATTCTGGTATTTACCCAATAGATAGTTCAAAATACAATACTTTAAAAGAAGCATTACTAAAATTAAAACTATCAGACGCATCTTTAGTATTTGAACCAGAAACATCAATCGCACTTGGTTTTGGATTTAGATGTGGATTTTTAGGACTTCTTCATATGGAAATAATTGAAGAGAGAATAGAAAGAGAATTTGGAATAGATATTATTGCAACAAGTCCATCTGTTATTTATGAGGTTTTATTAAATGATGGAAGTAGTATAAATATAGATGCACCATCTAAAATGCCAGATCCTACTAAAATATCTAAGATATTAGAGCCATATGTTAATTGTAATATATATGTTCCAAGTGAATTTGTTGGTTCGATTATGGAACTTTGCCAAAATAAGAGGGGAATATATAAAAATATGTCATATATAGACGAGACAAGAGTAAATATTGTATATGAACTTCCTTTATCTGAAATTGTTTACGATTTTTTTGATAAATTAAAAAGTTATACAAAAGGTTATGCATCGTTTGATTATGAGTTTATTGGTAATAAAGAAAGTAAACTTGTAAAAATGGATATACTACTAAATGGTGAAATAGTTGATGCATTAAGTTTAATTGTTCATAAAGATTTTGCATATAATCGTGGTAAAATAATATGCCAAAATTTAAAGAAAATAATTCCTAAACAAATGTTTCAAGTTCCAATACAAGCAGTTATAGGATCAAAAGTAATTGCTAGAGAAGATATTAGTGCATTAAAAAAGAATGTTCTTGCAAAATGTTATGGTGGGGATGTTTCACGTAAAAGAAAACTATTAGAAAAACAAAAAGAAGGTAAAAAAAGAATGAAACAAGTAGGTAGTGTATCTATACCACAAGAAGCATTCTTATCAATATTAAGCACTGATAGTGAAGAATAATTTATTTAAAGAAAGTAAGAGTATCATTAAAATTTGTTCTTGTATGTTCATCTTTTAATATCTTACTTTCTTTTATTATGTTAGAATCATCTTTTTTAAATAGTGATTTTTCATGTGTCATATAAGGTTTAACTTGTCTATATACTGGTATAGTTTTTTTAATAATTCCAAGTGTTTTATTTGTATTAGAAATTATATTTGATAAACTAAGCTTTTTGAATAATTCTAGTATACTTAAATTCATTTGAATTATCACCTATAATATTATATTAGTTAATAATTAAAATGTTAATTTAATCTTTTTATTTGTTGAAATATATGATATAATTTCTTTGTATAGAATAAGAGGGAAAGGTTTATGGGTCAAAAAAGTGCAGCATTAGAAGTAGAAAAACAAAATAAGACTGAAAAGACAAATACGGTTAATGTAACTAATAATACTAGTTCTCCTACTGCAAAGCAGGCAAAAGCAGTAGAGGCTAGTGAAAATGTAACTACTAAGAAATCTAGTAATCCATTATTTAAAGTATTTGATTTTTTCTTTTCTTTTATTTTATCTTTTTTTTCTTATATCTTTTTAGTTTTTAAAGCAATATATAAAATTCTTTTTAGAAGACCTTTTATAGAGATATATGAATTATTTAAAGCATTTTATAATGGAACTGCATACGTTTTGGAATTATTATTTATAGGTTTTCCAACCTATTTATATAGAAAATTTAGCAAACCAATCATTAGTACATATTATAAAACCAAAGAATCAATAAATAAGATTAAAAAGAAAAGTGCTGCAGAGCAAGAAAGTGGTAAAACATTTACTCAAACAGTAAGAGAATATATTAATAAAAAATATAATGAGATTCCATCTGTTAAAGCAGCCCAAGCCAAAAAAGAAGCAAGTCTTAAAGTTATGTCAATAGATCCTAATAGTGATGATGTTGTTAAAACAAATGAAAAGAAGACATATAAATATATAGCTAGGAATAAAGACGGTGTATTAGAAGAGGGATATTTTGCTGCTCAATCTAAATTAGATGTTTATTCATATTTGATTGATAAAGGTATGACAGTATATGAAATAAATACATCTTGGGCAATTAATTTCTTTCATACTGAATCATCTAGTATTAAGAGAAGAATGAAGAATAAAGATTTAATATTCTGGCTTGCTCAAATATCCACTTATGTTAGAAGTGGTATTCCTCTTACAGATGCTGTCAAAGTTTTAGCAAAGCAAGATAAAAGAAGAAAATATAAAGGTATATATGATTCAATTATATATGAACTTACAATGGGAGAACCATTTAGTGAAGCATTAAAAAAACAAGGAAACTCTTTTCCAGCATTACTTGTTAATATGATTAAATCAGCTGAAATGATAGGTAATATTGAGGATACTCTTGATGAAATGAGTAATTATTATCAAGAAATAGAAGATACTAAAAAGGCAATTATAAGTGCACTTACATATCCATCAATAGTATTAATATTTGCAATAGGTATTGTAGTATTTATGCTTGTATATATAGTTCCTCAATTTGTAGGTGTATATGAATCTATGCAGGCAGAATTGAATCCTGTTACACAAATTACACTGAATATTTCAGCATATATTAAAACAAAATATATGAATATTATTGGATTTATTGTTCTTGTTATTTCTCTATATATTCTTGCATATAAGAAAATTAAATTATTTAGAACGTTAAATCAAACATTATTTATGAAATTACCTGTTGTTGGAAATTTAATTATTTCTAAAGAAATGGCATTATTTGCAAGAACTTTTGCTACTTTAAATAAGAATAATGTTTTGTTAACTGATAGTATAGATATTCTTGCTAAAATTACTAGTAATGAAATATATAAAGCAATAATGCTTAAAACAATTAACAATTTACTTAAAGGTGAAAAAATGAGTGTATCTTTTAAAGATCATTGGGCAGTACCAGAAGTTGCTTATTATATGATATTGACAGGTGAATCAACAGGAGAACTTGCTGAGATGCTTGATAAAGTTGGAGACTATTATCATAAACTAGAAAGAAATAGCGTTAATCAAATTAAAACCTTTATTGAACCAATTATGATTGTTTTCTTAGCAGTTATTGTTGGATTTATACTTGTTGCTATAGTTGTTCCAATGTTTGGAATTTATCAAACAATTAAATAGATGTATAGGGGGAAAAATGGAAATACTTATTTATATTATATTGTTTATATTAGGATCTATTATAGGAAGTTTTTTAGGATGTATGGGGTATAGAATTCCAAATAAAATAAAAACTACTTATCCTAATAGTTACTGTGAAAATTGTAAGAAAGAATTAAAATGGTATATGAATATACCGCTTCTTTCATATACTTTTTTAAAAGGAAAATGTGCTTATTGTCATAAAAAGATAAATTCAATATATTTTTTAACTGAATTATTATCTGCTGTTCTGTTTGTAATAAATTATTTAGTATTTGGATTTACATTAAAGTTTTATATATCTACCATTCTTACTTGTGTGTTAATAGTTACAATAGTTAGTGATTTCTTATATTATTATATATCCGATAGAGTAATTGTAATTAGTACTATATTATTAATAATATTTCAGTTTACATTTTTAAAAACAGATGCATTTAAGTACATATTGTCTGCTGCTGTTATGTTTGGATTTATGTATATAATTAAATTAATTGGAAATATGGTATTTAAGAAAGAATCTTTAGGCGATGGAGATATTAAATTAATGGCGGTTATTGCTCTTGCTATAGGAATGTATAACTCATTTTTTGCATTATTTATAGCATCTATTACTGGATTATTATTCTCATTATTCTATATAAGAAAAAATAAAGACGGAATTATACCATTTGGTCCATTTTTAATTATAGGTGCTTTATCAATTTTATATATAAATAATTTCATAAATATTATGCAATTATCTAATGAAATTTTGTGATAATTTATTGACATAAAATTCTATAAATATTATAATTAAATAGTAAAGTAGGTTATAGATAATAGACACTAAGCAAAGTAGTGTGTATTGTTGCGTAATTTACAAAATATACAGAAGGGAGATTTAAGATGGAAAAATCAAGAAATTATGTAGTATTTGGAGTACTTGCATTAGTTGTATCATTAGTTGCTGTATCTCTTGCATACGCAGGATTTACTCAAACACTAAATATCAATGGTACTGCTACTATTAAAACTGCTAGTTGGGATGTACATTTTGCTAATCTTACAAATAAGAGCGTATCTACAGGTGCTAGTTGGGTAACTGAACCAGTAATTCAATCAAATACAACTCAAATTGGTGATTACAATGTAACATTCAATACTCCAGGACAATCTGCAAGTTTTGAATTTGATGTAGTTAATACTGGATCATTTAATGCTAAGTTAACTGGTCTTACTGTTGGAACTCCAACATGTAGTGGTGATACAAACTTCTTATGTAATCAAATCACTTATACATTAACTAAAAAAGGAAGTTCTACTGCAATAACTGCTGCTGATAACTCAATATTAGATGCTTATACTGGAACTCAAACTTATGTTTTAACATTAACTTATAAAGCAGATAGTACAGTTCTTCCAGGATCTGATGTAACAATCGGTGGATTGGGTGTACAATTTACTTATTCTCAAGATGGTAACTATGTTCAACCATAGTATTAAGTTAGTTATCTGAAAATAAATTGATTTTTGAATATAATACGGTATGCTCCCTTTATGGGAGTATACCGTTATAATCAATTATTAATTATACTTTAGAAAGGCGATAAAAATGGAAAAATCTAAAAATTATATAGTATTTGGTATTTTAGCATTAGTTGTGTCATTAGTAGCTGTATCTCTTGCATATGCAGGATTTACTCAAACATTAACTATTAATGGTAGTGGTACTGTTAAAACTGTTAAATGGGATGTACATTTTGCAAATTTAGGTACTGCAGTTACTACTGGAACTGGAAGTGAAATCACAGCACCTACAATTAAAAGTGGTGCAACAAGTATTGGCGATTATGTAGTGCAATTAGCTTCACCTGGCGATAGTGTATCTTATACTTTTGATGTTGTTAATGCTGGTAACTTTGCTGCCAAATTAACAGGTCTTACAATAGGTACACCTAGTTGTTCAAGTACAAAAACTAGTGAAGCAAGTGTTGTATGTAATAATTTAACATATAAATTATATGATACAACATCTAATACTGAATTAACTGCTGCAGATAATGCTGTTCTTGCTGCTAAAACAGGAGTTAGACATTTAAAAATTGTTTTAACTTATAAAGATACAACAACAGCTGCACAATTACCAACTGCCGATGTAAATGTTAGTGGCCTTGGTATTACACTTACATATACTCAAGAAGGTACAGCAGTATTATAATAATTATTAAATTGGAGAATAGATAAAATGGAAAGGTCTAGAGATGTAAGAGTGTTTGGCATGTTATGCTTAATGGTATCTATTGTTGCCATTTCTTTTGCGTATGCTTCATTAACTCATACATTGGATATACAGTTTTCTGATTCAGAAGATGGTTCTCGAGAAAAATGGGAAATTGTATTTGATAATATTTCCGATCCTAACATTTCTGGTAATGCAAAACCTGAAGGTTCTCCATATATAAAATCTGCTACTACAATAGCAAATTTTGAAACAACATTTTATGCACCTGGAGACTCAATATCATATACATTTGATGTTGAAAATAAAGGAACATTTAATGCAATGGTTAGTTCTATTCAAGTTACTAATCCTACATGTATTGGGTCTGACAGTGATTGCAGAAATGTATTAAAGCATGTCAGATATGCTTTGACTTATGATGATGGAAAAGAAATAATTCCAGGAGATATTTTATATTCATCAAATGATAAAATTTTAGGAGATAATAATAAAAAATTAAAGATGTCATTGATTTATTCTAATAATATTAATGCATCTGAACTTCCTAAAAATGATGTACTTATAACAAATATTGAAGCTGTAATTTTATATGAGCAAGTACAAATGGGATAAGGAGGATAAAAAGTGAAGGGTAATGCTAAGAAAATATTGTTTTTAGAGATAATATTTATCCTTTTTGCTTCTTTATGCATTATATTTGGCATTAAAATTAATGAATATTTATTAAGCTTAATTTTATTTGCAGGTTTTGGTGCGTCAATATACTTAATTGGATTTAAAAAGGACAAGATAGCTAAGAATAAAAAAATAATTATAACTGTTGCTGTAATAACAATAGCTATATTATTCTTAACATATGCTATTGGTTTTATTGGTGGATTTGTAAGGTCTCCATATACTAAAAACATCTTCGGTATGTTAATGAACATTATTCCTGTAGTTCTTATTATTGTACCGATGGAATTATTAAGATATCAATTTTGTAGTGAAAAGAATTTGATAAATATAATTTTATCTGTTGTTGTACTTGTATTAATTGATATCATGTATTCAATGAGTTTTTATGACTTTGTTGATAATTTTGTACTATTGGAGTTTGTTTGTTTAATTGTAATTCCAAGTATAAGTAAAAATGTAGTAATGAGTATTTATAGTAAAAATTATGGATATGCTGTTACATTAGTATATACATTGATATTGGGCATATATGAATATATTGTTCCTATAACACCTAATTATGATGAATATTTAACATCTATTATGAATATATTAATGCCATTATTTAATATGCAATTTATTAATTTTTACTTTAGAAAAAGAGAGAGAAAAGATTCAAGAGATAAACATATTGGTTCTAAAATATTTATTACTCTATGCGTATTATTCTTAATTTTCTTAGTATGCATTTACAGTAACTTGTTTAGATATTGGGTTGCGACTATTGCATCTGGAAGTATGTCTCCTACAATTGAAGTCGGTGACATAGTTGTGATAGATAAATGGTATGCTGATAATCCTTCTGAACTTGTTGTTGGTGATGTACTAGTGTTTAAAGTTAAGAATACCCTTTATACCCATAGAATAATAAGTATTCTTGAAAAAAATAATAATTACTATATCAGAACAAAAGGTGATTATAAAGACAATGCTGAAGATAGTTGGGTAGTTGTCAAAGATGATATAGTAGGAAGAGTAGAATATAAAATTAAATATTTAGGATTACCATCAGTTTGGTTACATAATTTACTATCAAAAGGAGCGTAGAATAATGAATAAAAAGGATAAAGGATCTGTAAGTTACATTAGTGACAATGATAAATTGTATGTAATGCAGAAAAAGAAAATACTTAATACTAAAAAGTGGTTATTAATTTTAATGGTTCTTGCCATTATATTATTGCCTCTTGCTGAATCTTTATTGATTAAATCATTGGATTTAAAGAAACAAGAAGTAATTGTTGAGTATGTTGAAAAAGGTGATGTAGACTATAAGGTTTATTTAAAACAAAACAATTACTATAAAGAAAAGTATTTAGGTGAAGGCATGGAGTATGTCGCTAATATCATAAATACTATTAATCCAGATTTTAGATATGAAATACATGCTACTGATAATCTAGACATGTCATATGCATATAAAATTACTGCTACATTATTAATATCTAAAGACAGTGATAGTCAACCATTATATACAAGGACATTTGATTTGATTAAGAAAGATGTAAAGGTAGTTAATTCAAATAATTTAACTATTTCTGAAAACTTAATTATTGATTATGATGAATATAATAGCTTAGTTAATAGATATAAGAAGGATTTTGGAATTAGTGCTTATAGTAAATTAGTAATTAATATGGATATTAATATTGTTGGTAAACATTCAAATAATGAAGATCAAATGTTTATTAATAGGACATTACAAGCTAGTATTCCATTATCAGAACAAACTATTAGAATATCTATTGATACCGAAGAAATTAATAATAATGGATTGTTATTTGCGAAGGGCAAAATAACAGTAAGTAATATTCTTCTATTTGTAGTTGCTTTAGTGTCATTAGGATTAGTTTTATTATTATTAATCACAAGTATTAGATTATATATTAAATTTAAAAGAAGAAACATTTATTATATTACATTAAATAAATTTATTAATGAATATGATAAGCTAGTGATAAATGGTTCATATGAAAATACAAATATTGACGAAACTAAATTTGATAATATAATTAAAATTGAAAAATTTGAAGAATTAGTTGATGCTGCTGAAAATTTATCATTACCAATTTTATTCTATGAAGTTATACCTGGAGAATTGAGTTTCTTTGTAGTAACGAATGACAAAACTTTATACAAATTTACTCTTGATAAAGCTGCATTAACAAAGAAAGAAAAAGATGAGAAATAATTAAGAATGTCTTGAGACATTCTTTTTATTTTGATATAATTATTTAGTAATAGAATAGTGGTGATATGATGTACATTAAAGAAATAAAAATGCAGGGTTTTAAAAGTTTTGCAGATAAAATATCAATTGAACTTGATCAATCATTTACTGGTATAGTTGGGCCTAACGGAAGCGGTAAGAGCAATATAGTTGATGCCATAAAATGGGTCTTAGGCGAACAGAGTATTAAATCATTACGTGGTTCTAATAATATGACTGATGTTATTTTTACTGGTTCGACAAGCAGAAACCCAGCAAATTTTGCCTCCGTATCTATTACATTTGATAATAGTGATAGGACACTTAATATTGATTTTAATGAAGTTGTAATTAAAAGAATAGTCTATAATACTGGAGAAAATGAATATTATATCAATAATGAAAAATGTAGATTAAAAGATGTTACTAATTTATTTATGGATTCTAAATCAAGTAAAGAATCATTTAATATTATTCCACAGAATAAAATTGATCAAATATTGAGCGAAAAGCCTGAAGAAAGAAGAATAATATTTGAAGATGCTGCAGGAGTATTAAAATATAAAAAGAGAAAAGAGGAAAGTTTATCTAAATTAAATCATACTCATGAAAATATAGATAGAATAAATTTGATTATTAAAGAAAACTCTGAAAATTTATTACCTTTAGAAGAAGCATCTAAAAAAGCGTATGAATATAAAGAATCATTAACTGAACTTGAAAGTGTTGAGATTGCTTTAATAGCTAAAGACATTACAGAGTATAGTTCTTTATTAGAAAATAAAAAATCTAAAAAAGAAAGACTAGAAGAAGAAATAATTAAAATTGATTCTGAAGGTACTTCTGATAATACTGAAGTAGAAAAACTTAAAGTCAGTATTATGACAATTGATGATAAAATTAAGTCTACTAGTGATGAAATATTTAAATTAAATGAAACATTAATCGAATTAAGTAATAAAAAAACTTTATTAACTGAACGTAATAAATATGACAAAACATCTGATACTGTTAAAAATAATATTATTAATTTAAAAAATAGAGAAGGTGAACTTAAAAATTCTATATCATTAATTGAACTTGATATTAAGAATTTAAATGAACAAATAAATGGTATTAATGAGAGATTATCTTCTATTAATAATGAATATAATTCTATTAATAGTGAAAAATATAAAGTAGAATTTACATTAAATACTAAAAAGAAAAAAATACTTGATAGTAAAAATGAAATTGAGGTACTTGAAAATAATATTAATTCAATGAATAAAGTACCTTATAGCGTTAGAAGTATATTAGAAAGTCCAACTTTAAGAGGAATACATAATATTTTAGGATCTTTAATTGATACAGAAAAAGAATATGCTACAATGTTAGATGTCGCTTTAGGGGCATCTTCTAATAATATAGTAGTCGATGATGAAGCATGTGCTAAAGAAGCAATCGAATACTTAAAAAGTCATAATAAAGGTAGAGCAACTTTTTTCCCATTAAATGTTATTAAGCCAAAGAGTATTGAACCAGAAATATTAAGAGATATCAGTAATATTGTTGGTTATATTGGTATAGCATCGTCTTTGGTAACATATGACTCTAAATACTATAATATTGTTATGAATCAACTTGGAAATATTATTGTTGCTGATAATATAAATACAGCAATTGCGATTAGTAAAAAGATTAATCATAGATATAGAGTAATATCACTTGATGGAGAAATAATACATGTTGGTGGTGTTATGACTGGTGGTAGTTTTAAGACTAATAATTCTTATATAAGTGATAAATATGAACTTGAAAGATTAAAACTATCTATTGATTCTATGATTGAAGAAATAAAATCTTTAGAAAATAAAATTAATACTTATGATAATGATTTGAATATTATTAAAGATACAATATATAAATTAAATATTGATAATATTAAAAATAATGAATTATTAAATAGCAAAAATAGAGAATTAGAAAGCCTTAATAATGAACTTTCTATGGTAAGCAATGAAATTGATAATCTAAGTGATAAATCTCTTGATAATGAGTTAAATAATGTTATAGAAGATTATTATAAACATGAGCAAAAGAAACTTGAACTTGAACATAATTTAGAAGTATTTAATAAAGAAAAAATAGAACTAAGTTCTAATCTTTCTACTTTAGAAACGTCTATTAAAAAAATGAATAGTGAATATAATAGAATTAATAATGAAATTAATTCATTAGAAATTGATATTACTAAATTAAATATGTCTCTTGATAATTTATTAAATAGACTTTCTGAAGATTATAATTTGGGATATGAAAGAGCTAAGAATGAATATATCTTAGAAATAGATGAAGATGTTGCTAGAAGCAAAGTAACATCACTTAGAAGAAAGATTAAGTCTTTAGGAGAAGTTAATTTAGGAAGTATCGAAGAATATGAAAGAGTATCTAAGAGAGTTAATTTCTTAAATAAACAGAAGATTGATTTGGAAAAGAGTGAGGAAGACTTACTTAATATTATTAATGATATGGATGAAGTTATGAAAGACAGATTTGAAAACACATTTAATAATATTAACAATGAATTTGGAAAAGTATTTAAAACACTATTTAAAGGTGGTAGTGCTCATTTAGAACTAACCGATCCAAACAATATACTTGAAACAGGAATAAATATTATTGCCATTCCACCTGGTAAGAATGAAAAACCGTTAAGTTTATTATCTGGTGGTGAAAGAACAATGACCGCGATTAGTTTATTATTTTCAATAATGAATTTAGAAAAAGTACCTTTTGTCATTCTAGATGAAGTTGAGAGTGCTCTTGATGAAAATAATGCCACTATTTTTGGGCAATATTTAGAGAATTATAAAAATAAAACGCAATTACTTGTAATTACACATAAGAAAAAAACAATGGAATTTTTAGACAAATTATATGGTATTACAATGCAAGAGAGTGGCGTATCTAAAGTGGTAAGTGTTAAATTAGATAATTAAAAAAATCAGGATATTTCAGATATTTCTCCTGATTTTTCTTTTATTATTTCAATTTTAACTACATTATCTTTTTTATCAAAGAATGACATTGTACTAACATCAGCATCTATTGTAATAATATAATGTCCAAATTCTGTTGAATTATTTATCATTGGATAACTATGCTCAAACTCTTCTTTAATATTATTATCAACTTCTAATGAATTGATTATCGATTTAATTGATTTATACAAATTATTATCGTATTTTCCATTTCTTAAGTAAAGTATATATTTATTCCCTGTTGTTTCAACAAATAATTTTGTTTCTGATTTTGTAAAAGTAAATACCCCATCATCTTTTAAGTTTTCATTGATTGATGTAATATCTTCTTCCTTAATATATAATGTATCTAATACTTCGTCTGTTATTGTATCAAGTAAAGTAGTGTTTATATTAATATAAGCATGAGTTGTGTTTGAATCTACTATTATTTTTCCTCCTTGCTTAATAGATGTATTATATAAATCACCATAGCCAAATCTTTCAAACAAATCTCCTTCGTAATGATTATTAATTAGTGAAACAGCATCAAACATAGAAGTTACTACAAGTACTCCAGTCGATTCATCAACTTTATTATATTTTGTATGTAATACCTTTTCATCTTCAACTATTTCATAATCAAATGTAAATGTTAAATTTGACATGCTTGTATTAAATATTACTTTAATTCCATTATTGATTAGTGACGCCTCAACTTTAACACCAGCTTTTTTATATTGCTCTAGTGCTATTAAATTATTAAATTCTGTAATTATAGGCATTAATTCTTTTCTTAGTTTTCCACTTTTGCCATAGCCATTATAGTACGAATAAATTCCACATGATGAAGCAACTAATATAATAATCCATATAAAACCCCAAACTATAAATCTAATTTTATTCCCTTTTTCCATGTTTTCTCCTATATTATTTACATATCTATTTTACAATTTTTATCTAATTATGTAAATCTTTTTATTAAAATAAAAGTAAACAAATAATGCTTACTTATATAGCTCTCATATTTTCTTGGTTTTTATATGGATTTTTCTTATCAATTTTATCTGTAAATAATATGCCATTCAAGTGATCTATTTCGTGTTGAAATGCTACAGCAATTTCTTCTCTAACTCTTTTATTTTGTTTGTTTCCAAATTCATCATAATATTCTACAGTAATTCTTGCATATCTTGGAACAATACCTTCAACATATCTAGTAACACTTAAGCATCCTTCTCCTTCTTCTACATATATTTCTTCTTCTGAATGAGAAATTATTTTTGGGTTTACTACTTTATATTCTTCAAATGTTCCATCTTCTTTTTTATATGATATTACAAAGAATCTTTTTTCTATTCCTAACTGTATTGCAGCAAGACCCATACCAGCTCTTATATTATTTTTTTTAGCATATTCTTCATCCTGACTAAGTCTTAAATACATAATCATATTATTTATTAAATATATATCATCTTCTGACATTGGAAATTTAACTTCTTTACTAGTTTTTCTTAATATTTTATTATCTTTCTCAGTTAAAATATCACATTCTTTTATCATATGCCCCTCCGAGGAATATTTTATCAAATAATCCTTATTATTTCAAATTTTATTGAAAAATTGGTATAATAATTATATAATATTTTTAGAATAGGTGATAAAATGAGTAGTAAATTAAGTGCTAAAACTATTATATTATTTATTTTAATTTTTTTTGTTGTTTTATTTATGATTGTATCTACCTATGCATATTTTAATTATGGAAATAAGATTAGTAATAATGATAAAGAAAATAGAGTTAGCGTTATTTTTAATGATAATAGTAGTATTGCTTTAGTTAATGCACAAAAAGGCGATAAAATTAATAAAAATTTTGTTGTTAAAAATACTACAGATAAAATATTATACTACAATATTGAATTTACTAATTTAGTTAATAATTATAAGGATAATAAAGATATATTTTATTCATTAATTGGAAATAAAACTGGTGCATATATAAGTAATTCATATATGCCACTATCTAGTGATGTTATAGCATCAAATATTAAATTAAATGCAAAAGAGGAACATCAATATAATTTAAATATTATTGTTAATGAAAATACAAAAGATAATACTACTTTTTCTACAAATATAAATGTAAAAGTTAATGATGAATATTCTACATTCGAAGAGGGTACACTTGGATATAAAATATTACATAATAATAGTATTAAAAGTTTAAAAAATATAGAAGAAAATCAATATACAGAAGGTTTATATTATACCAATAATACTAATGAAGGAAAAACTGTTTATTTCTTTAGAGGAAGTAATAGTTTAAATAATAATGTATTAATTGATAAAACATGTTATAAAATTATTAGAACTACGGAAGATGATGGTATAAGAGTTATATATAATGGGGAAATTAATAATGGGGAATGCGATGGAACTTACAACATAATTGGTGAAAGTGAATATAATTCTAAATCTAATTATAATGCATATGTGGGATTTATGTATGGTACTGCTAATAGCGGAACATATGAAAAAGAACATCAAAATATTAATTCTAGTAAAATTAAAATGTATTTAGATACATATTATTCTAATAACTTAAATAAATATTCATCTATTATTGCTAATTCAACATATTGTAATAATAGAAAAACATCAAAATTTACTTATGGAAAAGTAATTTATGGTACTAATGGATATAAGAATGATAATACTGGATATGATTCTATGTATAGATATATCAATAATATTAATACTTATAAATGTGATCTAAGTAATGATAAATTATATGTCGATATATTATCTAATCCTTTAGGACTTTTAACATCTGATGAAGCAATATATGCTGGTATTAACGATGAGAGAATATCAGATAATTATTTAAATTCAGAAGATAGTTATTGGACTATGAGTCCCGCATATTTTAATGGAGTCAATGCATATAATTTTACTATAAAAGATGGAAAACTATCTCAACATAATGTAAGTGAAAAACATGGTGTAAGACCCGTAATAACATTAAAAAATAATGTTAGAGTAAAATCTGGCAGTGGAAGTACTATTTCACCTTATGTAGTTTACTAATGGAGGAATTAATGAATATTGTTGATGCAATTATTATAGTTTGTTTAATTATAGGAGTAATGGCTGGTTTAAAAAGAGGATTAATAAAAGAAGTAGTGTTACTTGTAGGACTAGTACTAGCATTAATTATATCGTTTAAATTAAGAACTCCTATAGCGACATTCTTATATAAAAATTTACCTTTTTTTTCATTTAAAGGTGTTTATAGTGGTATTCCGATATTAAATATTTTGTTATATGAAATGATTGCTTTTTTAGTTATATTTTCTGTAGTTTATTTAATATTAAGAATTATATTAAAAATAACCGGATTAATTGAATTACTATTAAAAATAACAATTATACTTGGAATTATATCTAAAATAGGTGGTGCTATAGTGGGCTTTATAGAAGCGTATTTGTTAGTATTTGTTTTCTTATTTGTAACTAGTCAGCCATTTTTAAACATTAGTGGACTTTCTAATTCAAAACTAGGGAATAAAATACTAGATTCAACTCCTATTATGAGTGAAACAATTAAAAATACAAGATCTGCAATAACAGATGTGTATGAACTAAAAGAAACATATAAAACAGATAAAAAACTATTTAACGAAGAAGCTATTAAACTGTTTATAAAATATGATATAATAAACGAAGAAAATGTAGAATTATTAAGAGAGAAAGGAAAATTGGATTAATGATATATTTAGAAAAAGAAAATTTTAAGGAGCTAATTAGTAAAGGAAATCATTTGGTTGATTTTTATGCTGATTGGTGTGGTCCTTGTAGGATGATGGGACCTGTATTAGATGAATTAGATGATAAAATAGATATTATTAAAGTAAATGTTGATAGTCATGAAGAATTAGCCCGTGAATATGGTGTTATGAGCATACCAGCATTGAAATTTATTAAAGATGGAGAAGTAAAAAAAGAATTAGTTGGATTTACACCAAAAGAAGAGTTAGAAGATATAATTGATAAGTTATAATTTTTCTAACTTTTTAATTTGACAATAAGTTTGTATTTTGATATCATACTTCTTAATTAAGGAGTATCATATGGATAAAATGGGAAATAGAAACATTGATTTGTATTCACAAAAAGAATATGAAGATACGGATTATATAATGCATTGGCAGTATTTAAATAGTTATATTAATTCAGTTATTTCAAATCTAGAATTATTTAAAAAAGTTATGTATGATATGGCAACCTTAGAAGAACTATTTGAATGGTATAAGACTTTTTATGGAGAATTAAAAAATAGTGATAAAGAAAACCTAGATTTAATTTTTTCAATCACACCTGAAGAAAAAGAAAGAGATTATCATTTATATAGAGAATTTGTTTTAAATATATTAAATAAATATGTTCCTTTAATATCAATGCATTTAAATTATGCAGATGAAGCAGTAAGAAGTTTAAATGCTACTAGAAAAAGAATGAATAATATTATAAATAGTGAAAATGGTGAATAATTATGGATTTGAAAATGATGTATTTAGCCTCTGTTATATTTGGCTTTGTTCCATATATGACTGAAAGAACGTTAACTCAAATTAAATTAAATAAAGATGGATATAATTATAATGATAAAAACTATAGTGTTTTTTGTGATTTAAAAGATATAGGAAAAAATCTATTTGTATGTTTATTTCCAGTAATAAATATATTAAAAGGTTTAAAAGGAATAATCAGAGTAATTAATTTTAAAAGGTCTTATGCTGATAATAAAATGAAAATGTTACTAAAAGATCAAATATATAGTAGAAAAAAACAGAATGAAACTGATGAAATTAGAGATATGATACTTACTTTTGGTGAAGTAATAGGCGCTAACGAAAATGAAAAAGAGCAATTAAAACAAGCAGTTGATATTTTAGAAATGTATGAATTTGCAAAAGATCATGGATATGAAGTAGACCCTGATTTTGATAAAATGTGCAATAGTGAAAAATATAGTTATTTAAGTAAAATGGTTGGAGAAACATTAAAATTATATGAACATCTATTTTATAGTGGTTATAATATCGATCCTAATTTTAATAATATGAGTGATAGTGAGAAACTAGAATATTTAAGAAAAGCATCTGAGGAACTAAATCAAACACAAAATAATAATAAATCGATACCATACAATGAAATGAATACTAAAGAAAAAATATCATATTTAAGACGTGAAAAAGAAGATGCTACTAAAAGTCAAGATAATAAAAAGCCCATTCTTAGAAGAAGAAAAAATCATGAAAAATTTAAAAAACAATAATAATTGCTTTTTTTTATAAATAATTATATAATGTTAATATAGTAGGTGAGCATATGAAAAATAAAAAGGGATTTACACTAGTAGAATTATTAGCCGTAATAGCAATACTAGCAATATTAGTAATTATTGCACTACCAAATATTATTAAAACATATAATGATGCTAAAGAAGCAAGTTTTATTAATGAAGCAAAAAATATTTATAAGACAGCTTTACAACAATGGCTATTAGATTCAATGACAAATGGTGATGCAGAAATATTTTATGCTAGATGTGATGGATGTCAAAGTACTCAACTTTCATTAAGTGGAAGAGAGAATATAGATTACTTTATTGAATTTAATACTTCAGGTGAGGTATTAAATTTTTATGTTACTGATGGTACTTTCCAAACAGCATTTGTTAGTTTATTTGGAAGTAAATTAGATATAAATGAACTTGATTATTTAGACAGAATTTCAGAACTTGAAGATGTGGATATAATTAATATCTTAGAAGTTGAAGAAGAAGCATACGAAAGATATGAATCTGGTAGTGAAACTGATTTAGGATGTGAACCAGGTAAATATTTAGTTGAAGATAGTGGAACTAGTAAATGTATGCCATGTCCTGCTAATACGTATAAAACAGTATCTGGTAATCAAGCATGTACACCATGTGGTGTTAATTTTTGTAGTGACGAAGGCGCAACTATGTGTACTTTCTGTGGATCAATTAAACCAATCACTCCAATTACGCCTCCATCTCATGAGTTATATTAAAAGAGTTTTAAAAACTCTTTTTTTATGTTATAATCTAATCGAAAAAAGAGGTGAATCGCTAGGCTGTTTTCCTAGTGGATATTATGAATTATAAAGATATTGAAACATATAATTATGATTTGGATGAATCATTAATTGCACAATCTCCAATAAAGAAAAGAGATCACTCTAAATTATTAATTGTAGATAAAAAAACTGGTAAATATATTGATGATGAATTCTATAATATTATTAATTATTTAAATAAAGGAGATACCTTAGTACTTAATAATACTAAAGTAATGCCATCAAGGATAATTGGATATAAAGAAGATACAAATGCTAAGATAGAGGTTTTATTGTTAAAAGAAATTGATACAGATATATGGGAATGTTTAGTGCGTCCTCAAAAAAGAGTACATATTGGTACTAATATTAAGTTTGATGATACATTTAAATGTGAAGTTACTAGAGTATTAAATGATGGAATTACTCATATTAAACTAATATATGATGGCGTTTTACTTGAACATTTAGATAAGATTGGTGCAATGCCACTACCACCATATATACATGAAAGTTTAAAAGATAACTCTAGATATAATACAGTTTATGCAGTTAAATACGGTAGTGCTGCAGCTCCAACTGCTGGACTACATTTTACAAGTGAACTTTTAAATAGAATAAAAGAAAAAGGAATTAATATATTATATGTTACTTTAAATGTTGGACTTGGCACTTTTAGACCTGTTAGTGAAAGTGATATTACAAAACATGATATGCATAAAGAATTATATGAAATTAGTGAAGATGTTGCATCAAAATTAAATGAATGTAAAAAAAATAATAAAAGAATTATTTGTGTCGGTACAACATCATTAAGAACTCTTGAAGCAAATATACAAAAATATGGTGAATTTAAAAGTACAACAGAAGAGACATGTATATTTATTTATCCACCATATAAATTTAAAAGTGCTGATGCATTAATTACTAATTTTCATTTACCAAAAAGTACACTTGTAATGTTAGTTAGTGCATTTAGTAGTTTAGACATTATTAAAAACGCATATGAACATGCTCAAAAAGAAAAGTATAAATTCTTCTCATTTGGAGATGCTATGTTCTTAACTGATTTAAAGGAGGATAAATAATGGATTTAAAATTTAAATTATTAAAAACTTGTTCTTGTGGTGGAAGACTTGGAGAATTTAAAACTAAATATGGAACACATAAAACACCTATGTTTATGCCAGTTGGAACTCAAGCCACCGTTAAAACATTAAGTCCTGAAGAATTAAAAGATGCACACGCAGATGTAATTCTTTCAAATACATATCATTTATGGTTAAGACCTGGAGAAGATGTTGTTGATAATGCAGGTGGACTTCATGAATTTATGAATTATAAAACAGGTCCAATTCTTACTGATTGTGGCGGGTTTCAAGTTTTTTCTTTAGCAAAACCAAAAGATATTAGTGAAGAAGGCGTAAAATTTAAAAGTCATTTAGATGGATCTAATTTATTTTTAACACCTGAAAAAAGTATAGATATTCAAAATAAATTGCATTCAGATATTATGATGAGTTTAGATGAATGTCCTCCTTATCCAGTAACACATGAATATATGAAAAATAGTGTTGAAAGAACTTTAAGGTGGATGAAAAGAAGTAAAGATGCTCATAAAGACCCTGAGCATCAAGCATTATTCGGAATTGTTCAAGGAGGAGAATTTGAAGATTTAAGACGTTTTTCAGCCGAAGAAACCGTGAAAATGAATTTTGATGGTTATAGTGTTGGAGGAGTATCAGTTGGAGAAGATCCAGACACTAAATTAAAAATGATAGAATATGCTACTAAATATTTACCAGAAGATAAAATTCGTTATTTAATGGGAGTAGGAGAACCAATAGATTTAATAGATGGTGTTATTAGAGGAATAGATATATTTGATTGTGTTTTGCCAACTAGACTTGCTAGACATGGAAATGCACTTACTAGAAATGGAAGAACTAATATACGTAATGCAAAATATATAAAAGATTTAACGCCAATCGAAGAAGATTGTGATTGTTATACATGCAAACACTATACTAAATCATATATTAGACATTTAATTGTATCTGATGAATCATTTGGTCAAAGATTAATATCAATTCATAATATCAGATTTTTAACTAAACTTATGGAAGATATACGTGAGCATATCGAAAATAATGACTTATTAGAATTTAGAGAGGAGTTTATTTCTAAATATAAAAAATAAAAAACACAATTTAGTGTTTTTTGTTTACTCCAATTATTCCACCTGTAACTGAAGATGCTATTAAAGTAAGAAAATATACTAATTTTGAAAAGTCAATTTTATCAATTATAAGAGTTATTATTGTAAATATGATAATTAATACTAATGAAACTATAAATCCATTTAAATAGCCTTTATTTTGCTCTAAATGTGATGTTTTAAAACCAAGTATAAAAAATAATAATAAAATCATTATATAATTAATTATTCCTATAGTTTTAAATGATAATAATTCAAAATATGAAATTAAAGATATTATTAATAAATAAATAATAAAAATTAATAGAAATAAAGATATACTTTTAATATAATTAATTATTTTATTCATATATATTCACCTAATTAATTATATTTATGTTTAAAAATAATATGAATATTACATAATAATATTAGGTGATATAATGGATTTAATATTAGTTATTTTAAGAACAGTTTTCTTTTATATATTTGTACTAATAATATTTAGAATTATGGGTAAAAGAGAAGTAGGTCAATTATCTATACAAGATTTAGTAGTTAGTCTTTTAATTGCGGAATTAGTAGCAATAAGTATTGAAAATTATAAAGATTCTATGTTACTTACAGTTATTCCTATAATAATACTTTTATTTTTTGAATTATCTGTAGGATTTTTATCATTAAAGTTTAATAAATTTAGAAATTTAATGGATGGTAAACCATCTTTAATAATAAATAAAGGAATTATTAATTATAAAGAAATGTTAAAACAAAGATATAATTTAGATGATTTATTATTAGAACTTAGAAATAATGGTATTAAAAATTTAAAAGATGTAGAATATGCTATATTAGAAAATAGTGGTAAATTAAATATATTTAAGTATGATTTTATTGTTTCTAGAACAACTAATCCTTTTCCTTTAATATTAGATGGTGTTATTCAAAAAGATACATTGGAATATATAGAAAAAGATGAAAAATGGTTAAATGATTATTTGGATAAAAATAAATTAGATATCAATGAAGTTTTTTATGCGTTTTATAAAAATAGTAAGATATATGTAATTAAAAGAAATGAAATATTAAGATAATGTTTTTTTAATTTCTCTATAATACATATATGTTGATAATACTAAATTAATTATAATTGATATAACTAAACTATACATTCCAAATTTTAATAAAGAAAATACCACTATAGATATTAATCTTACTATTGAAGTAATAATTGTACATTTCATGGCTGACTTGCTTTTTCCTAGTGCTTGAAGAGCATTTATTAAAGGATACTCTATATAAAAAAGTATGGCAAATGGACTTAATAATCTTATATAATCTATTCCCTCATTAGTATGATATAAAATATTTAAAAAGAAATTTGGAAATATTGTTATTATTAAAGTTGAAATTCCTCCAATAACTGAAGAGAATAAAACTATTTGTTTTATTCTTTTTTTACACATATCTTTATTATTTTGACTATAATACTTAGATAATTCTGGGACTAAAGATGAAGCCATGTTTTGAGTAAAAAACTGAGGCATTAAAAGTAGTGATAAAGCATATGCATTAATTATTCCATATTCATAAACTATATATTCTTTTGTATATCCAACATATAATAAAATATTTGTAAGTATTATTGGTTCTAAAAAATATGAAATTGATCCAATTATTTTACTTGATGTTGCTGGAACGCTTATATCCATTACTTTTCTTATGTCATTTTTATTAATATTTAAATTATCAAATTTTATACTATTTTTTGGAAAATAATATATCATTACAAGTTGAGATATTACTTCTCCAACTGCATTTACTAAAATAATAAAACATATTGTTTGGATTATACCCATTTGTAAAAATTTATTTATAAATAATGTTATTAATATAAGCCTAGCTATTTGTTCAATAAAATTTGACATCATATATGGAAACATATTTTGTCTTCCCCAAAAATATCCTTTTATAATTGAAGATACACTTATAAATGGAACTGTTATTGAAATACATATTAAGGGAAAATATAAAGTTGAATTTTTAAGTAAATATGTAGATAAAATAGGTGCAAAAAGAATAACAATTAAAATAATAAGTAGACTCATAAGTAATGATAATGGTATTAAAGAAATGATTATTGATTTTGGAGTTGTACTTCTTTCAGATATTACTTTTGAAATTGAAGTTGGATATGAAAAAGTAGCAATTACTGTTAGAAGAGAAACAGTAGGGGATAGTAAACTTAAAAGTCCCATTCCTTCTGTACCTAGATATCTTGTAATTATAATTCTTAATATAAAACCAACTAATTTTCCTAAAACTCCACCAAATAATAATATTAGTGTAGATTTAATAAATAAGTTATCTTTTATTTGTTTTAACATAATAAATTATATGATATTTTAATTATAAATTATTCTTTTTATTGACAAAGAATAGAAATACATTTAATATATAGAGTTAAGGATGTGATAGAATGAAATTTGATTTAAAAACTTGTTTAGTTGATAGTCATGTTGGTGATAATGCTGCTGATTTTGCAGTAAAAATGTTTGGGGATTATTGTAAGCCAAAAGATATAAGTATATCTTATAAAAATGGCAACATTCCACATATTGTTTTAACTAATCCAAATGGTAAAGTGTTGATTGATGGAGATGAAATCAAATATAATGATGAAGGTTTTTCTTTTAGATATTATGGAGAAATTGTTGAAGCTAGACTTTTGACTCCAGATGGTGTATATTATGCACGTTGTATATTTGGTATGAATAAAATCTGTTATTATTTTTATGATGCTGAAGCATTAGAAAATATGAAATATATTTATGAAAAGAAATTTGGTAAGAATAATAATAATTTGTTATTTACAAATTTTAGAGAGTTATACTTTCTTCCAGATGCTATATTTGAAACTGAAAAAATAAGTGATAAAGATGAAATAGTTGACGAGTTTAGAAAAATATTTTCCAACCCTGAAGTTATTAGAGAAAAAATAATTAATAAACAAAATTCTTTAAAAAAGACTAATAAATAATTTTATGTATTATTTGAAATTTTGATATGGAGTTAAAATATGAAAGAACATTATAATGGCGGAAAAAAACTTATTATTTCACATATTGCTGATGTAGATGGATTATCTTCTGTTATACTTGCTAAATTACATTATGAAAATATTGATTATTGTTTAGTTGAATTTTCTGAATTAGAAGAATTATTAAATAAGTTAGTAAAGAATGATTTATATAAAAAATATGATGAAATATTTATAACAGATATATCTTTAAGACCATCTGCAATAAAGATTATTGATGCAAATGAAGAACTTAAAAAAAGAATTAGACATTTCGATCATCATTTATCAGAAGTTGATGTAATGAATAAGTATCCATTTGTAAACATTGTTAATGAAAGAAATGGAAGACTTGAATGTGGAACAACATTATTTTATGAACATATAGAAAAGGATTTTAAATATAAAAGTGAATATTTAGATAAGTATTTAGAAGCTGTGAGAAGTTATGATACAAAAGGACCATTTTGCGGTAATGAGTATGGTTGTACTTTGGTTATGTTATATGGAATACTTGGCATTGATAATTTTATAAATAGATTTTGTAACGGAATTAAAAATGGAAAAGATCCAATTACACCAGAAGATAGAGAATTAATTAATTTAGAATTAGAAAGAAGACGCGAATATGTTGATGTTTGTGATAAAAATCTAATTAGAATTAATTTAAATGGATATAAAGTTGGAGTTTCAATTTCTGAATCTTATAGAAGTATAGTTGGTAATGAATTATCAAAAAAATATAAAGATGAATTAGATTTTATTTTAATACTTAATTTCCAGAGAAATCAGTTTTCTTTTAGAACAGTAAGAGATGATATTAATGTAGGTGAAATAGCAAAAAGTTTTACAAAAGAAGGTGGAGGACATTTAAAAGCTGCTGGTATGCCTCTTAATAGTGAAACATTATTCATTTTAAATTTAATTAAAGAAGCAATTTTAAAAAAAGAGAAAAAAATTGAATTATCAAAATAATAAATAATTGTGTTAATTATTATATAATGGTAAAATTAAATAAAGGAGGATGCCTATGAAAAAATTAGTTATATTTTTGTGCTGCGCTGTTATGTTATTAGTAGTTACTGGATGTGGCAAAAAGAATCAAGTTGTTTGCTCAAAAACTGCAGAAGAAGAAGGTCAAAAAATGACAGTAGAAGTAACAGTTGATTTTGATAGCAGTGATAAAGCTACTAATGCATCTATGGTGTATGATTTTGAAGATAAAACTTTAGCTGAAACTTTCTGTAATCTATTTAAAGAATCAGACCAAAAAGATAATATATCTTGTTCTGGTACAAAAATTACAATCAAAGACTTAGATGCTTTTGAAGATGAGGAAGAAGAAGACTCTGAAAAAGTAGTTGGTCAAAGTAAAGAAGATGTATTAAAAACTGCAGAAGAAGAAGGCTTTACTTGCAAATAATAATATTTATGTTATAATTTAATTGCCGATGGGCAAACAATTTAAAATTACCTTATAAAGAGTGACTTAGAGACTGGCTCACAGGTCACACCAACCTTTTTAGTTAGGTGGTAAACCCAGATGGATAAGGATAGCTTATTAATACCTAAGTTATCTTAGGTATTTTTTCTTTCTAAGGTAATATTACTGAAGGGAGGAAATTTATGAAATTATACAGTAATGAAATTGTTTTTAGAGGACATCCTGATAAAGTATGTGATCAAATAAGTGATGCATTATTAGATGAATACTTAAAAGGAGATAAAAATTCAAGATGTGGAATTGAAGTAATGGGAGGAAAAGGAAAAATTTTTATAACAGGAGAAGTTACATCTAAAGCTAAGGTAAATATTTCAAAAGTAGTAAAAAATGTATTATGTGATATAGGATATAATACAAATTATGAAATAATTAATAATCTTGGAGTTCAAAGTATGGATATTGCTCTTGGTACTAGCAGCTCTAATTTAGGAGCAGGAGATCAAGGCATTATGTTTGGATATGCATGTAATCAAACAGATAAATATTTACCAACCGCAATGGTAATATTACAAGAATTATCTATGGAATATGATTTACTTAGAAAAACAGATTCTAGATTTAAAAGTGATGGTAAAGCTCAAATAACTGGATATTATGATAATAATATGAATTTAATTAAAATAAAGTATTTTACAATATCTTATCAAAATTCTGAATTTGAAAGAAATAAAACCGATAGAATAATTAAATATCTAGTTAAAAAAATATGTGATAAATATAATATTCAAGTAGAAAAATTTTTAATAAATCCAACTGGTAGATTTGAAATAGGTGGATTTGAAGGTGATGCCGGACTTACTGGAAGGAAGTTACTTATTGATAATTATCATACTTTTTCTAAGGTTGGAGGTGGAGCATTTTCTGGGAAAGATCCAACTAAAGTTGATAGATCTGCAGCTTATAAAGCAAGATTAATTGCAGTAGATTATTTAAAAAAATATAATTTGAAATGGTGCACTGTATCTATTAGTTATGCTATTGGAGTAAAGAAACCATTATCAATAATGATTAATTCTAATATTGGAAATATTAATGTTGATAATAGATTATACAAAGAATGTATGCCAGAAAATATAATTAAAGATTTAGATTTATTAAATAAGTGTTATTATGAAACTTCTAAGTATGGTCATTTTATAAATTAAAATACTTATACAGACAAAGTGTCAAGTTTTGTTAACATTATAGACAAATAAATATAATTGTGATAATATATAATTAACCTAGATGATAAATATGGATATAATCTCGGCTATGTAATATTATAGGGGGACTAATTAATATAGGGCGTTGAATATTGCCATTGTGCAAGATCCCGAATATATTATGTGTCCTACCACTTGCGGGAACGCGAGCTTTATTACACTGTATTTACACTAGGCTTTTTTTATGGTAAAATATTCCTACCTTTAAAGGAGGCAAATTATGAATCTAGATAGACTAGAGGCAATAGTTGGTGAAGAAAATTTAAATAAGATAAAAAAATTAAAAGTACTAATTATTGGACTTGGTGGTGTAGGGGGATATGCAATTGAATCACTTGTTAGATGTGGTGTTGAAAATATTACTCTTGTTGATGGTGATACAATTAAACCTAGCAATATTAATAGACAATTAATAGCAACTTCAAAGAATAATAATAAATATAAAACTAGAGAATGGAAAAAAAGAATTAAAAAGATTAATAAAAATGCTATCGTTAATATAATAAACACATATATTACTGATGATAATTTTGAACTTCTATTTGGTGAACAATATGATTATATAATTGATGCATGTGATACTACTAAAGTAAAGGTAAGATTAGTTAAAGAATGTCATGATAGAAATATAAAGCTAGTTTCTTCCATGGGAACTGCTAATAAATTTGATGCAACCAAATTAATAATTACTACTCTTGATAAAACTGAAACTGATCCGCTTGCTAAAAAAGTAAGACATGAATTATCTAGATATAGAGAATATATGAAAGATGTAGTAGTAGTAACATCAACTGAAAAAGCAATCAATAGTAGTATGTTAGGATCAACTGCTTTTGTTCCAGGAGTTGCTGGATTATTAATAACAAATTATATAATAAAAGATGTAACTATGCGCTAGTTACATCTTTTTTAAATTGTAAAGATTTCTGTTTTATTGGTTCGAGTAATATATTTTTATCTTCTAATTCTTTTTTAGAATACATTGGACTAGGTTCAGCAGATATAAATTTTTCATAATATACCATTCCTGGTATAGCACATTTTTTTGTATCAGATATCTTTTCAGGTACTCTTGAATCATAAAATGCATTTCCATATACAGATGCAGCATCTGAATCTAAATACATATATCCAAAGTATAAAAAATCGGCAACAAATTCAGCATCTTCTGGATTTATATAATGTCCAATACTAGGTTTTTCATATATTATTCCGTCTCTTATTTTTAATTTGTTTGCATCTTTCTTTTCAAATAAACAAAATTGTTTAAATGTAGGATCTATTAGATAATATAAAACATCTTCAATTCCATACATATTTACTTTGATAGCTGCAATTACAAAATTGTTATTAGTAGCATTATAATCTATAGTTGTTTTAGTATTTAATACTTTTGCATTTACATTTAAATCTTTTAGATAATTGCATACTATTGATGCTGCTTCTAAATCTTTTCCTTTGAAAGTAGCTTTATACATATCATCAGATAGTTTTTGTCTTACACTATAACAAATATAATTTAGTAAAAGTTCTACTTCATTATCAGTAACACTTTCACCATTTCTAATTCTTTCTTCTATATCACTTATTACCTCTGTAGAATAATCTACTGCCTTTGGTGTTGCTTGTACATCACACATTATTTTTCCTCCTTAATTTTATTATTAAAATTAGTCATTTCAGTTTCATATTTATTTTTTCTTGGATAATAATATTTTCTATTTTTTAATTTATCAGGTAAATATTGTTGTTTAACCCAATAATTAGGATAATTATGAGGATATTTATAATCAGGCGAAGTTGTTTTTATATGATTTGGAATTCTTCCAACATTACCTTCATTAATATCTTTAATTGCTTCATTAATTGCTTGATCTGCTGAATTACTTTTTGGACTTAATGCCATTTCAATTACTACTACTGATAATGGTTTTACTAGTTCAGGATATCCAACTCTTTCACTTGCTTCAATTGCTGCAATAACTTTAGGACCAATCCCAGGATTAGCAAGGCCTATATCTTCATATGCAATTACAATCATTCTTCTATAAATTGAATCATAATCACCACTAACTATTAATCTTGCAAGATAGTGCAAAGATGCATCCACATCACTTCCTCGAATACTTTTTTGAAATGCTGATAACATATCATAATGTCCATCTTCGTTTTTATCAGTAAAAAATGAAGGAGTGTTATTATATAATTTAATATTATCAATCGTTACTTTTTTATCATATCCATAATAAGCAAACTCTATTAAATTATATGCATATCTAATATCACCATTAGATAGCTTAGCAATATATTTAATTACTTTATTATCTATTTCAATATCTGGTAATACATCTTTTACTCTTTTAATACCAGTTTCAATATCTTTTTCATTTAATGCTTTTAATTCAATTATTTGGCATCTACTTCTTATAGCTTGATTAATTGAATGATATGGATTTGAATTTGTAAGACCAATTAAAGTAACAAGACCACTTTCAATATAAGAAAGTAATATATCTTGTTTATCTTTATTCATTCTATGAATTTCATCTACTATTAATATCATATTTCCATATAATTTAGCTTCTTCAATTACTACTTCAAAATCTTTTTTTGAATTAATTGTTGCATTTAACATTCTGTATCTCATTTTAAGTTCATTAACAAGTGCTAGAGCAACAGTAGTTTTACCACAACCACTATTACCATAGAAAATGATATTAAATAACATTTTATTCTTTACTAAATTAGTAAGTACTTTTCCTTTTCCAATTAAATGTTCTTGTCCAAGTACATCTTTAAGTAAAGTTGGTCTTAATTTATTTTGTAATAATTCCATTTTTAAACACCATAATCTATTGTATCAAATTTTTAAATAAAATACTATATATTTAATTTATGTGATATAATTAAGTAGCATACAAGGAAGATAAATATGAAAAAAATAGTTTTTAGAAGTACATTTATGTTTTTATTAACTGCATTCTTGCTATATTACATTTTAAAAGATAATTTTTTTGAGTCAGTTAATTTATTATTCTCATCAAATTTATTATTTTTATTATTAGCACTATTAGTGTGGTTTTTATATTTTTTAGCAGAAGCAATTGTTTTAAAGTTACTAATAAATAAACATAATAAAAATTATACATTGAAGCAATCTTTGTTATTAAATATAATGTCAAAATTTTTTAATGGGATTACACCTTTTTCATTAGGTGGACAACCATTACAAGTATATCAATTATCAAGAGATAATGTTAAAGTAACTGATGGAGTGTTAGTTGTTACAGAGATGTTTATAATACATGAAATATCGTTAATAATATTAGTTTTGATATCAATGTTATTTAAATATATATTAAATATTAATCCAAGTGATTTTTTATGGGGATTAACAATATTTGGACTTATATTTAATTCAATTGGTCTTTTAATTGCAATATTTGTTTCAGTGAAAATAAATGCGGCACAAAGAATAGGATCAGGAATTATTACTTTTTTAAATAAAATTAAAATAGTAAAAAACAAAGAAAAAACTATAGATAGTTGGTATAACAAATGTAATGAATATTCAAATGGTTTTAAAGATATAGTTAATAATAAAAAATTAATATTTAAATGTGTTATATTAAACATAATAAATTTTATATTTTATGCATTAGTTCCATATTTTATGATACTTGCTATAGATAGTAGTGTTAATATTAATATGTTTTATACAATAGTTTTAACTATGTTAATATATGTAGCTTCAACATTCGTACCGATACCTGGTGGTAGTGTAGGTATAGAATATGCATATGTAAATTATTATATATTATTTGTTCCAGAAAATGTTGTTCTTACAAGTTTAATACTATGGAGATTTATTTCTTACTATTTTCCAATGATACTTGGTGGAATAATATTTAACATAATTGACAATAAAAAGGCTAGAATGTGTAAAGAAGATACAGATAACATTTAAAATATATATTAATTATTATATAATTATATTGTGATAATATGATAGATATTGATAATAAAGAATATGTAAATGATTATAGTAGATATCTTAATATTGATAAAAACTATTCAGAAAACACAGTTGAATCTTATATAAGAGATATAAGATGTTTTTTGGATTATGTAAATAAAAATATAATTAATATTGATAAAAAAGATATAGAAAAATATATTACAGAGATATTACCAAAATATAATGAAAACTCAGTTAATAGAATTATATCTAGTATAAAAGGATTTTATAAATATTTGTTCTCATTTAAAGGATTTATAAATGTTAGTGAAGATATTGAATGTTTAAAAAGAAAAAAAGTTCTTCCAAAATATTTATCAATTGAAGAAGTTGATAAATTATTAGATATAGATTTAGAAACACCATTTGATTATAGAAATAAAGCAATACTTGAACTTATGTATTGTAGTGGAATACGTGCTAGTGAACTTATAAATTTAGATGTAAGTAATATTGATCTTGTTAATATGGTAGTAAATGTATTTGGAAAAGGAAGCAAGGAAAGAATCGTTCCATTATCTAAAATAGCAGTTAACTATCTTGATATGTATATTAATATATATAGACCAATGTTATTTGTAGAAGGAAAAAGAGTATGTGATACTTTATTTTTAAATAATCATGGGTCAAAAATGACAAGACAAGGATTATATAAAATAATTGGTAAGATTGCTAAAAGCAAAAAAATTAATAAAGATATTACACCACATACCCTGCGACATAGTTTTGCAACTCATATGATTGAATGTGGAGCAGATATAAGAAGTGTTCAAGAATTACTTGGACATGAAAATGTAATTACTACTGAAGTATATACACATCTTGCTAATAAATTTGTTAAAGATAGTTATAATGAGTATTTTAATAGAAGTACTAAGGAGAGTGATTTAAATGTTTAAAAGAGTATTTTTAGTTGTTCTTGATAGTGTAGGGATTGGAGAAGCACCAGATGCAGAAAAATATGATGATGTTGGTTCTAATACATTTTTACATACTATTGGAGATGCATATAATTTAGATGTATTAGAAAGATTAGGAATGACAGAATTAGTTGGAAAACATGTAGAAAATACAAGAGGCCTATATATGAGAGCTAAACCTATTAATTTAGCAAAAGATACTTTAAATGGTCATTATGAGATGATGGGTGCAGTTCAAAAGACTCCATATAAAACTTATCCAAATGGTTTTCCACTTGAATTAATATCTAAAATACAACAAGCAACTGGAAGAGAAGTAATTGGAAATATACCTGCAAGTGGAACACAAATAATTGAAGATCTTGGTGAAATGCATATGAAAACTGGAGCTCTTATTATATATACATCAGCTGATTCAGTTTTACAAATCGCAGCACATGAAGATGTTATTCCAGTAGAAGAATTATATAAAATATGTGAAACTGTAAGAGAACTTACTAAAGGTGATGAATATAAGATTGCAAGAATTATTGCAAGACCATTTATAGGAAGACCTGGTTCTTTTACAAGAACTCCAAAAAGACATGATTATGCATTAGATCCACCACTTAATGTACTTGATTTACTTGATAGAAATGGTGTTGAAACCATTGCTATTGGTAAAATATCAGATATATTTAATAATAAGAGTATTGCTGTTAAAATTAAAACTAAAGATAATATAGATGGTATGATGAAATTAATTGATTTTGCAAAAGGTGAATTTAAAGGATTATTATTTGCTAACTTAAATGATTTTGATATGTTATATGGTCATAGAAGAGATAGAGTAGGATACTTAAAAGCACTTGAAGAATTTAATTATTATTTACCAATATTACTTAAAAACCTTAAAAATGATGACTTATTAATTATAACAGCTGATCACGGTAATGATCCTACATTTAAAGGAACAGATCATACACGTGAGATGGTACCAATATTAATATATAATCCATTATTTAAAAAAGGTAAACATCTTCCAGATAGAAGAACATTTGCAGATGTAGGTGCTACTATACTAGATAACTTTGGAATTGAAAATACAATTGGAATTGGTGAGTCAATATTTAATGATTTAAAAAAAGAATAGATAGAAATATCTATTTTTTATTGATATATTTTTTAGATTTATTTATAATTATTATAGGTGATATTAGATGAAAAAACTTGGCTTTACATTAGTAGAATTACTAGCAGTAATAGCAATTTTAGCAATACTAGTTATAATAGCACTTCCAAATGTATTAAAAATGTATAATGATGCAAGAAGAAATTCATTTGTAAATGAAGTAAATAATTTAATAGGAACTACTAGACAGCAGTATTTATTTGATGGTGGTACTTCTCAAACATATTCTAATATAACAGGGAGTCCTAAAGCGTTAAAGATAACTGGTGGAAAAAATTTAAAATATAAAATAGTGACTGACAGTAATGGAGTAATTACAAAAATACAAGTAACAAATGGTACTTACCAATATAATAAAGAAGGAACAATTGATAATGCAAAAGTAGAAGATGTAGAAACAATAAGTGAATTAGATACTAATAATATACTTGTAATATCACTTACTGACACTTCTGCCGAACCAACTGATGTATCATGTTTTACTTATACAATATCAAATGATGAAGTTAAAATTACTGATTATAATAGTTGCACTAGAGATGTAATTATACCATCAACAATTGAAGGGAAACCAGTTACATCAATAGGTTACAGAGCTTTTGAAAGTAATCAATTAACATCAGTAATAATTCCAAATAGTATTATAACAATAGAAAGTTATGCATTTCCGAGCAATCAATTAACATCAGTAATAATTCCAAATAGTGTCACATCAATAGGGGAACGAGCTTTTTCAATTAATCAATTATCATCTGTAACATTATCAAATAGTGTCACATCAATAGGAATTTCTGCATTTGCAAGTAACAAATTAACATCAGTCACAATACCAAATAGTGTTAAATATATAAGAGATCATGCATTTGAGAGTAATCTGTTAACATCATTAACAATACCAGATAGTGTCATTTCAATAGGAGCAAGTGCATTTTATGCTAACAAATTAACTTCCATTACAATACCAAATAGTGTTACATCAATAGGTGCATCAGCGTTTAATAACAATCAATTGCCTGATAATCAATCGTTTATATATAAAAGAACATCTAGTGGAATTGATAATACAACTATAGTAAGTTATGGTGGAGTAAATAAAAATCCTGTGATTCCAAATAGTGTTACAACAATCGGAAAACATGCCTTTTATAATAATCAATTATTATCCGTAACAATACCAGGTAGTGTCACTTCAATAGGTGAACATTCATTTCGAAATAATCAATTAACGTCCATAACAATACCAAGTGGTATTACATCCATAGAAAGATATGCCTTTTCTGATAATCAATTAACTTCTGTTATATTGCCAAATACTGTTAAATATATAAGAGATAATGCCTTTTCTAATAATAAATTAAAAACCATAACAATATCAAATAATGTAATCTCAATATTAAATAGTGCATTTCAAAATAATCAATTAACATCCGTAACAATACCAAGTAATGTTATAATTATAATGAATTCTTTTTCAAATAATCAATTAACATCCGTAACCATTCAAGGAAAATCATCATCAAGTGAATTTACTACATATACTCCTGGTTGGGAATGGGCATCTGGTGTAACATGCGTTAAAGATAATACAAGCAATGTTACTAATGGATGTATTACTTGGGAAGGTTCAAATTAAAACTAGTGAAAACTAGTTTTTTATTGTATAATTATTTTGGGGTATATTATGAAAATTGGAAACAAATATACAGTAATTATTGATGATAATGATTCAAATGGAAATGGAATTACAAGAATAAATAATTTTGTAGTATTTGTTTCATATGCATTAAAAAATGAAGAAATTGAGATAGAAATAACTAGTATTAACAAAAGATTTGCTAATGCTAAAATAATTAATATTATTAAACCTAGCAAATTAAGATGTGAAATTAAATGTCCTTGCTATAATAAATGTGGCGGATGTAGTTTTTTGCACACAACTTTTCATAATGAAAAAGAATTAAAATTAAATGAAATAAATAAATTATTTAATTCAAATATTAAAGAAGTATTAACTAATAATGAATATAATTATAGAAATAAAGCAACTTTTCATGTAAAAGATAATAAAATAGGTTATTATGATGAAAAATCTAATAATATAGTTGAGTTTTCTGATTGTTTACTTTTAGATGATAGAATAAATTCAATTTATAACTATTTTAAAGGTTCAAATTTAAATAAAATAGATGAAATAATAATAAGAGTTACTAGTAATGAAACAATGATTATAATTAATGGAAATATATCTAAAATTGATTATAATAATTTAATTAAAAAATATAAAATTAGTTCATTATATTTAAATGATAAATTAATATATGGAAATGCTTATATAATTGAAGAAATAAATGGTATTAAATATAGTATATATCCTAATGCATTTTTTCAAATTAATTATGAAAATATGATTCTTTTATATGATAAAGTTAAAGAATATGCAGGTACTGGAAATAAACTTTTAGATTTATATTGTGGTACTGGAACAATTGGAATATATTTAAAGGATAATTTTAAAGAAATAACTGGCATTGAAATAAATAAAGAATCAATATTTAATGCTAATATTAATAAATCATTAAATCATATAAATAATATTCATTTTATATGTGGGGATGCTAGTTTATTAAAAAAAGATAATTATGATGTAGTTATAATAGACCCACCTAGAAGTGGTCTATCTAATAAAGTGATTAATTTGTTAAATAATTTGAATACTAAAAAAATTATTTATGTATCATGCAATCCTAAAACATTAAAAAGGGATATTAATTTATTAAGTAATTTCTCATTAAAGAAATTAGAATGTATAAATATGTTTAATAAAACTAAACATATTGAGTCTATTTGTCTTTTAGAAAGGAAATAATATATGAATGAAGAAGCAGAAAATGATTTTAATAAATATATTGGTTGGTTAGCACCGGATGGTAATTTTTTCACCTGTGATAGATATGGGCATGATGATTTATCAAAGAAATTGATTGAAGAATATTGTAAATCAAAAACTAAATCATCAGTTTATGATGAAATATTGATATGTATGGGATGGTGTAGGATGGGATATAGTACATTTTTTGATCATGGCTATTCAATACAAGCAAATTGGAAATTACTTACAGACGCACAAAAATCATTTATTAGAAATATGTATTTTGAAGTGGGAAGCAAAATGACAGAAGACACAATTAACAACTTAAAAGATTATGAAATTATAGATATACATATAGATTCAAAAAAGGTTGATGGTCAAGTAAGAGAGTTAAAAATACGATATAAAAGTAAAAATTTGAATTAATTAGAAAGGAAGTAATATATGAAAGCTATTTTTAAAAGTGCAGTACATATGATAATATATAAAAATAATAAAATATTATTACAAAAAAGAAAAGGAACTAAATTATGGTCAGGATATTATGCTTTACCTGCTGGTCATATTGATGAAGGAGAGAACCAATATGATGCTTTAATAAGAGAGGCGAAAGAAGAATTAGGAATAAAAATCGATATTAAAAAAATAATAAATAGTTATGTTGTACTTAGAAGAAATTTTTTTGAAATAAATGGTACATTATTAGAACCATACATTGATTATTATTTTGAAATTAAAGAATATAAAGGCACTCCTAAAATAATAGAAACTGATAAATGTGATGAATTAATTTGGGCTGATATTAATAATTTACCTAAACCATTTATTAATTATGAGGGTGCATTTTTAGAAGATAAAACCATTAAAACATATGATTGTAAAACTGATGGAGCATATACAAGAAAGGAAGACAATGATTGATGATATAATTAAAATAGGTTCTCTATATAAGCATTTTAAAGGAAAAAGATTAATTGATAAAAATATATATAGAATTATTTCTTTAAATAATAAAGGTAAAGATTTAGACAGTAATATTGAATACACAGGTAGTAATGATGTTAGTAAAGCTACTAATTTGGTTATATATTTGAATATTTTTAATAAAATGCTATTCGCAAGAGAAATAGATGATTTTTATGTGGAGTTAGATAAAGATAAACAAAATGAATTTGGACAAACACATAGAGTTGAGCCATTAACAAAAGAGGAGGAGAAAATGATTAATACAAAAGAATTTATTATTGAAAAAAGTATGATGAATATAAATTCTGAATTAAAAAAGTATATTGAAAATAATGTTTTTCCAGAATATTCTAAAAATGAATCTGGTCACGGAATAGAGCATATCAAAGATGTTATAAAAAGAAGTTTTGAATTAGTTGAGGAAAATAATTTGGATGTAAATTTAAATATGGTATACGTTATAGCTGCTTATCATGACATAGGACATCATATAGATTCTAAAACTCACGAAATTATTTCTGCTGATATTATGTCAAAAGATAAAAATTTATCTATGTTCTTTAGTGATAAAGAATTAGTAATAATTAAAGAAGCTATTGAAGATCATAGAGCTTCAGCGAAAGATGATCCAAGGAGTATATATGGAAGAATAGTTTCATCTGCAGATAGAAATAATAAAGTAGAAGATTGTTTAAGAAGAACTTATACATATGGTAAAAAACTAAATCCAAATGCGACTGATGAAGAGTTATTTTTAAGAGCATATGATGTACTTGTTAATAAATTTGGAGAAAAAGGATATGCTAAATTTTATTTTAAAGATAGCCAATATGAAGAATTTTTAAAAGAGATAAGAAAATTATTAAAAAATAAAGAAAAGTATCTTGAAACACAAAGAGAATATATTAGAAAATTAAAAGTAGATAATAAATTATAGCGAATTATTTGAAAATGAGGTTAATTATGGCTTATGAAGAATATTTAGATTTATATTTATCTGCACAAAAAAATCCTAAGGCACAATATTATGTCGTTTCTTTTGATGTATTTGATAGTAAATTAATGTCATAAAAAAAAGAACAATATTACAAAATAATATAGTTAAGCATATATATCAGTAAATTACTTGAAAAACAGCAAAAAACTAAAATACAAATTGTAATAAATGATAAAAGATTTGTTAGGCCTTGGAATTCTATTATTCAAAATTGGGATGGTAATTTTATTGATCCATTTGTTTGGGGTGATAATTTTCAATTTACTGTTATGAGGAATACAGTAACAAAAGAAGAAATAATAGGATGTGTAAATGAATGTAAAAATTATTTAAATATTAAAGAAGAATTTCATATTACTGATGGATACTATGAAACTAATGAATATAGTGAAGGTGGAATTAAATATTATAGAGGATATTGTCTTTAAACTTTAGCAACATTACATAAGCCTCAAATTAAAAAATTATTAAATAGATTAAATTAAGGAGAACATAAATGGATTATAGATATAATACAGATGAAAAGAGTAGGGATTTTCATAAACAAAGAAAAGCATTTATAATATTAAATGGATTTTTAGAATTTTTACCAGATAATAGTTTAATGTCACATTATGAATATTGCACATCTAAAGGCATAAATAAAGATACTTTTAATGAAATTACTAGAGGCTTTTATTTAAATGGTGATTTGGTATTTTATAAAGATAATTTTATATATGATGATAAATTAATAAATGAATCATTAAATTATTTAGACGAAATATCTAAAACGTTAAACATTAAAGAATTTAATATTTATTTTGGTGAAATACCTGAAAATGATTTTGCTTATGATTTATATTATGGTATATATAAGAATGGAAATATTGTGAGGTAATATATGGAATATATTAAAGAACATTGGAAATTTTTATTGTTCATTTTAATTGGAGGATTAATTGGAGGATATTTTTTAGGATATTATTATTATGATACTCTAACTTTAGAAATGATAGAAAAATTAAATGAACAAAACGTTACTAAAGAAATACTAGCAATATCTACTATGATTCAATATGGTATTTTATATGGAGTAGTACTTGCATTTTTTGGAATAATTTTTTCTAAAAAGATAGATTTATGGAAAGAATTTAAATATGATAAAAAAGCAGTTATCATAACATGTACCATCACTATTATTGGAGCATTAATTTTATTTCCATTTGACAAATTAATATTTGGTTCTTTTAATAGTTGGGTATATAATTTATATAATACGGTCCCTACTTTTAGTAAAGTAATAAGTGGTTTATTAGTAGGTGGAATTATTGAAGAAGTAATGATGAGATTGTTTTTTATGTCATTAATAATATTTATTATATCTAAGTTATTTTATAAAAATAAAGAAGTTCCGACAAAAGTATATGCTATTGCTAATATAATTTCTGCTTTGTTATTTGCAGTAGGTCATATACCAAGTACAATGTCCATGACTACATTAACACCACTACTAGTATTTAGATGTTTTTTATTTAATGGTGCACTTGGATTATGTTTTGGTTATTTATATAGAAAATATGGTATTGGATATGCAATGATATCACATGGTTTTTCACATTTAATATCTGATATATTAATGATTTTATTTATTTAATAATCAATTTATTGTAAAATTATATTAGGAGGTTAAATATGATATTTGACAAAGATTATGACACTGCTCTATGGTATATAGTTAGAGCAGATAAAAAACAAGGAAAGGAAATATTAGAATTTTTAAGGGGAATTCCTGAAGAAGCAATTACTAAAATCAGAGACGAAATTAAATTTCAAAAAGAAAATGATCCTTTAGAGACACCTGAAATTCATAGATTTATGAGTAAAGATGAACCTAACATGTATTATGATATTAGTGTTGAACCTGTTGATATGTCCTTAACAATCACTAAAGGAATTGAAGATGGTAAGTTTGGAAAAGATATATTTGAATTAATATTACTTCCTGTTAACTTGGAATTATTAGAACAAATGGAATACTCTATTGAAGAATGGATAGGTGGAGTAAATAAATATAGCGATTGGAAATGTACAGAAGACAATGGATGTAAATCACAAACTGAAGTTTTTGAAAGTGAAACTGAATACAATATTTATCGTCTACCAATAGGATATTTTATATCAAATAGAAAAGAAGAATTAAATCGTAAAAGAGAATTCGTACATTATAGACCAATTAATATTAAAAAAGTTCCTAAAGATATAACTACAGAAAATATTATAAAAAGAAGATTAGTACAAAAAAATTAAATATTGGGAGAGTAATATGAAATTTTATTTTGCAGGTTCTATCAGAAGTGGTAGAGATAAATTAAGCGTATTTATTGAAATTAATAAATTATTAAATAAATATGGAAATGTGTTAGATAAACATGTTGCTTCTCCTAATGTTTTTGAATTAGAACAAAATAATTCCGAAGAAGATATTTATATAAGAGATATTAACTGGATAAAAGAATGTGATGCTTTAGTAGCAGAAGTTTCTACTCCTTCATTAGGAGTAGGTTATGAAATTGCATATGCTGAAAGTTTAAATAAAAAAATAATATGTATATATGATGAAAATACTAATTTAACTGCAATGATAAGAGGAAATAAAAATATAAAGTTAATTAAATATAGTAATATAAATAAGATGCTAGATGAATTAGAAATATTATTAAAGGAGCTAGTTAGATGAAAAAAATATTTATATATTATAGTTTTACAGGTAATGGAGATATAGTTTCTTCTTATTTAAAAAGAATAGGTTTTGATACATATAAAATTATTACTTATGAAGAATTACCAAAGAATAGATTTTTGTCTATATTAGTTGGTGGTTATAAAGCAATGATTAATTATAAAGATAAGATAGATAGAGTAGATATTGATTTAAATAAATATGGTAAAATTATTATTGGTTCTCCTATATGGAATAGTAAACTTTCTAGCCCAATTAATAGTTTACTTGATAAAATTGATTTAACTTCTAAAAATGTTACATTTGTTTTATATAGTGGAAGTGGTAAAGAAAATAAAGCAACTGAATTATTAAAAAGAAAATATAATGCAGAAGTTATTAATTTAAAAGAACCTAAATCTAATAATGATGAACTAATTAAATTGGATAATCTGTAGGAGGTACAATGTATTTAATTAAAAAAGAATCTTTTAGTGTTAGAGTTTTTTTGTTCTATCAAATAGTAGATGATGAAATAATATGAAAAATAAAGTAATATCTATTATTTTATATTCTTTATCTATATTGTTAATTCAATTATATTTTTATATAGAATTTTTAAGTAAAAATACATATAGTCCTATAATAAGAATATTATTACTATTATTAGTTGTTGTTTTAACATATTTTGGGGCTTATTTTGGAAAAAAATATAATAATAAGTATAAGAATACATTTTATAGACTAAATCTCATCATATGGTTTATTTTATATGTTATTTTTCTTTTTAAAATAACTTTATTAGATTTATATTATTTTAGAAATGGATTTTTATTAGTTAAATGGAATAAAGTAGTATTGTATGATTATTATTATAATGTTGTAAATTTTATACCTTTTAGAATGATAATTAAATTATTTTCTGAATATTTTGATGGTGACTTAACTTTATCATTATTAATAAATAATACTTTAGGTAATTTTATTATATGTATGCCTTTTGCATTCTTTTTACCAAGACTATTAAAAAAAGAAAATAATTTAAAAGTATTTTTGATAACTATGTTTGTAATTGTTAGTGTTATTGAGTTAACACAATTTCTAACATTATCAGGAACATTTGATGTTGATGATTATTTATTAAATATTAGTGGTGCTATAATAATGTTTAAATTACTTCATAATAATAAAATTAACAATATGATTGAATATTTATTAAATATGTGATAGGATAATCCCTAATCGAGGTGAATTATATGTATAAGAAAGTTTATGCTTTTTATTACTGGAATTATGGATATAGCAAAGATAAAATACATGCAATTGAATATCCTAGTAAATGTTTTACTTTACCTGATAATATGAGTGAAAAAGATGCATTTTTAATACTATCATATTTATTTAGAGGAGTTTATTTGAGAGTAAAATATGATAATGATGATCCAGAAAAAATAATAACTACCATTAAAATATTAGATGAGATTTTACCAGAGTATGGATTTAAAGAGCCAACTGATTACGCAGGTTATGAAGAACATCCTATAGTTGATCTGTTTATAATTGATGACAAATGTAAATTATTTAATAATGTTTGCAATAAAAATAGGATTGTTAAATGGTATAATAAACATGTATCATTTGGAAAAATACTAAAAATATTTAAAAAATTAAATTTGGAATATAGAGATATTGATGATTTATTACAAGAAAAACAACAAAAACAATTAAAAAGAATAGGTTAAACTATTCTTTTTCTATTATTGATTCTTTCCAAGAAGGATTTTTAGGTATATCAAATAGGGTAGTAATTGTACTAGCAATATTTGCAAGTCCAAAATTGCCTTCTTTTATTTTAAAATTAATATTATTTGTAGCAATTATAAATTGTACTTTATTTAGACTATGTGATGTTTTTGTATTATTATTTTTATCAAACATCTCTTCCGCATTTCCATGATCAGCAGTAACTATTAATATATAGTTATTTTTAAGACAAGTATTAAGTATTCTGTTTAAATTTTTATCAACTGCTTCCATAGCTTTAATAGTTGCTTCATAATTACCAGTATGTCCAACCATATCTCCATTTGGGAAGTTAATTCTTAAAAAATCATATTTATTACTTTCAATAGCAGAAATTAATTTATCTGTTATTTCAAATGATTTCATTTCAGGTTTTTTATCAAATGAAATTATATCACTTGGTACTATATCATAAGTTTCTAGATTATCATCAAATTTGTCTTGTCTATTACCATTCCAAAAGTATGTTACATGTCCGTATTTCTGCGTTTCACTTATGGCATATTCTTTTATATTATATTTATTTAATTCTTCTGTTAAAGTATTTTTTATCATTGGTGGTTCAGTTAAGAAATGTTTTGGTATTTTAGCCTCACTATCATATTCTAACATTCCGGCATAATATACTTTTGGATATCTAATTCTATCAAATTTATCAAAATTTTCTTCATCAAATGCTCTTGATATTTCAATAGCTCTATCTCCTCTAAAGTTAAAGAATATAACTGAATCATTATCTTCAATAGTACCAATTGGAATATTATTTTCTACAATAACAAATGGTTCTAAGTCTTGATCAATAACTTCAGGGTTTTCATTTCTCATTGTTTCAATAGCAGTTTTAGTATTTTCAAAGTGCCTTGCATCTCCAAGAACATGGGTATGCCATCCTTTTTCTACCATTTTATAATTTGCTTCATATCTATCCATAGTAATATTCATACGTCCACCACCAGAAGCAATTCTTGCATTAAATGTATTATCATTTAATTCTTTTAATAAATTTTCCAGCTCATCAACATATATTAATGCACTAGTTTTTGGAACATCTCTGCCATCTAATAATATATGTATTCTTACTTTTTTAATATTTTCTTCTTTGGCTCTTTTTATTAATTCAAACAGATGATTAATATTTGAGTGAACATTACCATCTGATAATAATCCAATTAAATGAAGTGTATTATTTTTACAATAATTTATTAATTCTTTCCATGTTCTACTATTAAAAATAGTTTTATTATTTATTGCTTCATTTACTAGTTTTGCTCCTTGAGAATATATTTGACCACATCCCATAGCGTTATGACCAACTTCAGAGTTTCCCATATCTTCATCACTTGGAAGTCCTACATAAGTACCATGTGCATTAATTAATGTATGTGGATATTTATTCATTAATAAATCTAGAGTAGGGGTATTAGCATTTTTAACGGCATTACCATTACTATTTTCACTATATCCAACTCCATCCATTATTACCATTACTAATTTATTTTTCATATTTTACTTCCTTTCATATCATAATAATAGTATATCATAATTATTTATTTTTATATAAATATATTATATAATTATTTTATCATTAGGAGGAATTCTTATGTCAAGATATAAAAGTACTAAAAATTCAAGTATATTTGGAATTTTAGGTAATGTTTTTCTTTTGATTATTAAATCTATAATAGGATTTATATCTGGAAGTAGATCTATGATTGCAGATGCATTTAATAGTGCTGGTGATATATTTTCTTCATTAATGACTTTTATTGGAAATAAAATAGCTAATAAACCGTCTGATGATGATCATAATTTAGGCCATGGGAAAGCTGAATATATATATTCATTATTAATAAGTATATCAATGATTTTAATGTCATTATATGTATTTAAAGATTCATTACTAGTTATAATTAATAAAACAAAATATAATTATTCAATATGGTTAATTGTTGTATGTATTATAACAATATTAGTTAAGTTGTTTTTATATCTTTATACAAATAAAATATATAAAAGATATAATAATCTATTAGTAAAAGCAAATTCTAAAGATCATTTCAATGATATGATAATCACATCACTTAACTTAATATCATGTATCTTAGCAAGATTTAATATTTTCTATTTAGACGGGGTAGTTGGAATAATTATATCTTTATGGATTATTTATACATCAATTAAAATATTCATTGAAAGTTATGATGTTTTAATGGATAAAGCAGCATCAATTGATACTCAAAAGAAAGTATTAGAGATTATTAAAAAATATGATGAAATTAAAAAAGTAAATCACTTCAATTCAACACCGGTAGGGTATAAATATCAAATATCGCTTACAATATTTGTAGATGGGAATTTATCTACTTTTGAAAGTCATGAAATAGCTGATAGACTTGAAGATGAAATAATAGATACAATAGATGAAATATATCTAGCAGTTATTCATGTTAATCCAATAAAAAAAGAAACTAAATAGTTTCTTTTTTTAGTACCACATATTTGTAAGTTCTCCGTCTTCTTTATAGAATTTATCCATAAGTACAAATTTAGGAAATTCTTTTGCTAGTTCACTTGCCGTTGCTTTTGTGATAATAACACCAATTTGTCCTGTCCATAACGCTTGAGCTGTATAGAAATAATTATCATCTATACCAACTAATATACCTATGTGTCCTCCGGCTTTATAACTGAATAGTAAATCACCGACTTTAAGTTTCTTAGCTAACGATACAGAACTATCCTTAAATTCGCCTAAACTTTGAGATAGATTTTTAACATTACTTACTCCAGCACCTAAATCTCCAACATCAAATCCTGCATTTAATAAAGCCCACGAAACGAATCCACTACAATCAAGCCCATTATCTACATTCCTGTGAACAGGTGTGTCATACATTGAACATCCCCAAGTCTTTGGTTTAGAAGTAGATTTACTTATACTTTTATATCTAGATGAATTTAAATATAAGCCAACATGATAATATCTTCCTTCACCATCTATTTTATTTGCTTGAGTAAGTCTTCCAGTTTCATAGAAATAATTTATTCTATATGGTAATTCTAAAGTTAAGAATCTTGCTGCTTCAGCTGCTGAGGCTCTAGTTTGAAAACCAACTTGATGTACTCTATAATCTAATATTTCATCTAATTTATCATTTTCTTCTTCTGTATATTTATCACATGGTAAGTATTTTTTCTTTAAATCATATTCTTTAGGCTTAGCAACAATTAATGAAGTAGAGGTAATATCTAATGTTTTAGATTTACCTTCGAAATTTGCAAATATTGATACTTCACCATCACTAATTGTTTTTATTGTTCCAGCATCAACAGTAACAACTTTATCATTTGAACTTTTCCATGTAATTTTTGGATTTTTTCCAATATATTTATATTTATATTTTAAATTATATTCATTATTTACTGCATAATATTTAGTTGTATCATCAAATTCAAAATCTAATACTTTACTATCATTTGAAGAATATATAAGTTTATCATTTTTTTTAATAAATAAATTATAGTTATCATCATTAAAATCAAATACACATTCTTTATCTTTGATTTTAATCCATTCAGTGTCTTTTACTGATGAATCATTTTCTTCTTTAGATAGTGCACAAATAATATCTTTATTTATTTTAGAATTAAATTTAACAAATAATTTATTATTTTCTAAATATATATCTTTAATTGATACTTTTTTATATTCAATTTTATATATAATAAATAATGTTAATACAGTTATAAATAATAAGAAAGATCTTCTTAAGAATTTTCTTACCCATCTTTTTAATCTTCTTTTTTTTACGTATCTTGTCATATTTTCACCAAATAAATTATAACATAATTAAAAAAGATATTCATTAGAAATATCTTTTCTTTACAATTAGCGACTTCTAGAATTTGACATTTTTGCTCTAGAATTGCTTCTTGCATTACTATTACTTCTAGATTTTGATCTAGCATTAGATTTACATCTAGAATTATTTCTAGCGTTTGCCAATTTTATCACCACCTAGTATTATTATGGTTATAAATATTTTTAAAATGTATAATATTTTAATATGAAAATGGAAATATTTGGTCCTTTATTATTATCTTTAATTGCAGGATTAAGTACTCTTATTGGAGGACTATTTATTTTTATTAAAATAAAAAATATTAATAAGTTTATTGTGATTTCATTATCTTTTTCAATTTCAATAATGGTACTTATTTCAATATTTGATTTATTACCAAATTCATCAATAAATATGATTAGTTATTATGGTAAATATTTTGGAATATTATTAATTATTTTAACTTTTATATTAGGCTATTTAACAATATATCTTATAACAAATAGAATTAAATATAAGTCTTCATTATATAAAATCGGAATATTAAGCATGATATCTTTAATGCTGCATAATTTTCCAGAAGGTATAGCAGTATTTATGAGTAGTTATGTAAATATAAGAGTAGGGTATAAATTATTTCTAGCAATAATACTACATAATATTCCAGAAGGGATTTCAATTGCAGTCCCACTCTATTATAGTGGCCGAAGTAGGGGACTTTCTTTAAAATATACTTTTATTTCAGGTATTGCTGAACCCATAGGTGCACTACTTTCATATATATTCCTTAAAAATTATATAAGTAATATTATGATTTCATTTATATTAATATTTGTATCAGGATTAATGATTTCACTAAGCATTAATGAAATTTACAAAGAAATAAAAAAATATAATTTAATTAATTATAGCTATATTGGATATATAGTAGGGGTAGTGTTATTTTTTATACTATCATTTATATTATAGACCCCTACTTCCAATTTAATAAGGTAGGGGAAGTAGTAATCAAAAATATATATGATTTATAATTTGCATCTAATAAGATAATTAATCATCTAATAATATCTCGTTGCAAATTAGAAAATCAAATAAATTTTAAAATATAATAAAAAAAATAAAATTGTCTCCCTATTACATATTTTTTTAAAATGAAGAGGGTAAGTATAATTAGAAATCTGCTTTGAGATGAATAACTATTCATTTTATCTTATTTCGATGCAGAATATAAAAATACATATCTTCATTGAAATAAATAATTAATATTATTTTTAATAATTCGATGCAAAATACATAATATAATATTTTAAAATAAATTATAATTAATTAAATATTATAATTTAATATTATCTATATATATGAATAATAATTAATATAAATAAAAAAGAATAACATATTCTATTTATATATTATTCTAATTTTAATTAAGAAGTTAACATAACATAAATTATCAAAAGTAGTATATAACCTATGATTATACTTTTCTTGATTCTATTTCTGCCATTTTATTTAATACTTCTGATGCATTATCTTTAGTTATTTCTGTATATCCTAATTCTTTTAATGCTTGAATTTTAACAGTATTTAATTGTTGTGTTCTACTTAATTTTTCTTCTTTATCTTGTTCAATTTCTTGTACAAATCTATTATGAGATTCAGTAAGTTTAGATCTGGATGCTCCTCCATTATTGTATAAGTTAAATGCAGTATAGATAATACTTTCTAAAATGAATTGCTTTGTTTCATTAAATTTAAACTCATTTGGATTAGTAAATCCGGTCTTTTTAGATATATATCCAAATATATATTTAATTTCCGGAATATTATCAATTGATTGTAATACATGATATAAATATAAGAATGTATAATATGTATCTTTTGTTTTTTCTTCAGTGAATTTTTCTTTAATTAAAAATACAATATCATTTAATAATTCTTGTTCTTCTTTAGTTAGATTCTTATAATTAAATACTTGAGAATTTAAATCTTTTACATTTTGATTTAATCTTGTTTCTACATTTTCTAGATATTCACTATTAACATTAATACTTTTAATAGTTGCATCATCACCATTTTCAATATCCAATAGTTTTAATAATAATATTCTTTTTTCTTGAGGCCATTTATTTAATGAATCAAGTTCCAAATAATTATATATCATTTGTCTTGAAACACCTAAATATTTAGCTAATTTTACTTTTGATATACCAAGTTCACCTAATAAGGCATTTAATTCTTTCATAGTTTACTCTCCTCTACTCTGTATCTTACATAATAATTGTATAATACTTTACACTTATTTGTCAATAAAAATATAAAATAAAAAAGGTAATATTAATTACCTTTTTTAAGTAATAGTTGATCATCACTATTTAAATAGTTAATTACTATATCATCTCCTGCTATACTTTTTGCTATATCTTCTGCAGTAATAGAACCTCTTTCAGTAATAATTCTAGTATTAATTGTCGAAGTAACAATTATTTCTTCGCTTGGTAAGTACAAAATCACAGAACCTCCTGTAGAATAATTATATCGATTAATTTCAATTATTGTTGCTCTATTATTTTCAAAAATAATTGCTTTATAATTAGGTTTATTATTGCCGCATCCTGTTAAAGATGTAACAGCAAGCATTCCGCTTAAAGCAGCTGCCATTATAGCTTTTCTTCTTTTAATATTATTCATATTATATTCACCTCTCTTTTAAATAATTGTAAGTATTATATTTGGTATATTTTGTCAATTTAAGGAGTTAGAGTTAATTGCTTTCCTTGACCTAAATAATTAATTTCAGCATCTTCTCCTAAGATTGATCTAGCAATATCATCTGCTTTTACTGTGGAATTTATATCATTAATTAATTTTGTATCAAAAGATGATGTTATAATTATTGCTCCATCTTTTGTAACTATTTGAAGTTGTTCGCCATCATAATCAGTCCACTTTTCAATTTCAACTATTGTAGCCGTATTACCATTAAATATAATTGCTTTATTAAAATTATATTTAAAATCTACCATATCATAATTACAGCTACATCCGAGTGTTGCAAAGGCAAGTCCTCCAATTAAAGCAGTTGTCATTATTGCCTTTCTAATATTTTTCTTTTCCATATTTTTCTCCTTTCTGAAATATAAAAAGACTTTTATATTTCTATAAAAGTCTTGTTCTTTACATATAATCCAGGTATTAACCGTGTTATTGAATTATAACATCTATTGATGGAACTACTCCCTTTCAACAATGTTAATTATACCATAAATTCGCTTATTTTTCAAGATTTTGCTACTTCAAATACCATAATTCTTTATTATCTTTAAATACTTGTTTAATTATACCACCCATAATGCATTCTTCGCCTAAATATATAACGCATGCTTGTCCAGGAGTTACTGCTTTACCATCAGTATACTTTACTTTAATTTCGTTATTATCTAGATATTCTATAGTAACAGGTATATCTTCACTTCTGTATCTAAATTTAGCTGTTGCAAATGTAGGACATTTATCTGAAATATGATTTATATCTTCAATAATTGCTTCATCTGATAATAGATATTTAGAGTCATCACCATATGCTACATATAATGTATTAGTTTTAGAGTCTTTACCACAAACATAATGTCTTTTTGCATCACCAGAAAGGCCTACATTACGTCTTTGACCAATAGTGTAATTCATAAGTCCATTATGCTCCCCTACTTTATTTCCAGTTTCTACATCTATAATGTCACCTTTTTTACCTTTTAAGTAATTAGCAACAAATTTTTGATAATTTCTTTCACCAATAAAACATATACCAGTAGAATCTTTCTTTTCTGCAACAGGAATATGATTTTTACGAGCTATTTCACGCACTTCACTTTTATTTAAATGTCCTATTGGAAACATTACGTCTTTTAACTGTTCTGGAGTAACTTGACTTAAAAAATAAGTTTGATCTTTATTATTGTCTACCCCTCTTAATAATTTATTTCCTTCAATGCGAGCATAGTGACCAGTAGCAATTTTATCTGCACCCAATTTTTTAGCTTCTTTTTTAAATTTATCGAATTTAATATATTTATTGCACATAATATCAGGATTAGGAGTTCTACCCTTTTCAAGTTCACTTAAGAAATATTTAAATACATCATCCCAATATTCTTTAATAAAATCTACCCTATATAAAGGGATACCTATTTCATCACAGACATTTTGAGCATCTCTATAATCTAATTCTTGAGGACAAACACCATCAGTAATACCTTCTTTATCATTATTTATGTTAGAATCCCAGTTTTTCATAAATAATCCAACAACTTCATATCCTTGTTGTTTTAAAAGAAGTGCTGCTACTGCAGAATCTACTCCACCACTCATACCTACTACTACTTTCATAAATATACATTCCTTTCGACATGTACATTATACTACAAATTTTATTAAATTTGAACTTATATATATTTCAAACAAACTACATAATATAAGCATAAAAACAAATATTAAATATAATAAAATATAATTTTTAAAAAAGTCTTTGTAATTTACTAATCTATTATTTCTAAATGAGTTATATGATTTTATTGCAAAATTAATACTATAGTATGTTAATAATATAAAAATAGTTATATTTAATATGTTATTTATAAGCAATATTAGGCTTAATATTATTCCTTTTAATTTATAAGTATAAATTATAGATGAGATCATAAAACCAAGTGATATGCCTTTATATACTATTATAAACAAATTAATAAATACAAATATAAATAGTATTCCAAATATCCATATATAAAAACTATATTTTATATTTGATGTAATACTATTATATATTCCTAAAATTTTATTAAATCCTCCATTTTTAATTAAACTTATATAGTTAATAACATCACTATTTATTTCTTTCTTATCAGATAAAATAAAACTAATTATTCCAAGTAAAAACCCAACTACTAATATAAGTATTAATAATTTAAATATTCTTGATCTAATTATTTTCATATTAAATTATATTTATTACTTTATTTTTTTATTACAATATATTATAATTGTTATGAGGTATAAAGTATGGCAAAAGAAAAAGAAAAACAAAAAAAGAAAAAGAAATCTGGTCCACTTTGGATTAAAGTGGTTGCATGGTTAATGTTAATTGCTATGGTGGCTAGTTTATTTACAATAGTATTTAGTGCAATATTTGCAAATTAAAAGAGAATTTTTTATTTCTCTTTTTTAGTTTGCTTTTTTAATAAATCTCTAATATCTTCAAGAAGTAATACTTCATCAGATTTAACTGGAGATTCTTCCTCTTTTGCTACTTCTTCTTTTTTCTTTAAATCTTTTAATTTGTTAATAGCTTTTACTACTAGGAATATGCAAAATGCAACAATGATAAAATTAATTACTACTGAAATTAAATTACCGTAATTTAATGTTGCTGCTCCAGCAGTTTGAGCTGCCTCTAAAGTTTCATATTTATTTCCGTCAAGAGCAACAAACCAATTAGTAAAATCAACTCCACCAGTTAATAATGAAACAAGTGGCATAATGATATCATTAACTATTGATGTTACTATAGCGCCAAAAGCACTACCTATAACAACACCAATTGCCATATCCATTACATTTCCTCTTTGAACAAATTCTTTAAATTCTTTAAATAGTTTTTTCATTCCTTACCTCCAATAAAATTATACAATATATTTTATTTATCTTCTAGTAGAAATATTTAATTAATCATTCTTTTTAACTCTTTTAATTTCTTTTTTACTTCCATCTCTATCATAATCATAAGTAACATAATCCCCTTTTTCTAAAAATGTTACTTTATCATTAACTTCAATTAATAAATTAGAATCTACACTTACTTGTCTTAAAACTTCACCTGTAGTTTTATCACAAATTAATAAGTCAATAACAACATCAACTTTATTTGCCCAAACACCATCTTCAAGATAATCTGATTCTAAATATCTTCTTTGATATACTGATCCACCATGATAATATGCATTACCATAACTATAACCACTAATAAAAGAATCATTTTGTCCTTCTATTTCATTTACTCCAAAATATGAACGTTCATTATCTATTGGAAAACCTAACATTAATGAATTATGAATTCTATCATCCATAGTGTCTTGCATAATACCATCAAATGCTGCTTTAGTTGAAACAATTGATGTATCCATATGAATATTATCAATGTATACAGCTAAATTATCAGGTAAATTTAATGTTTTAATTTCAAAATATAATTTTTTATTTGATGTAATCCTCCAAGTATCTTCACCACTTAAATAATGAATTGATAATTTAAATTTTTCTCCCTGTATATCTTTTTCTTGTGCTACACCTTGATTTAATGTTTTACCAGTTTCTTCATCATTAGTGGTTAATATTTCAACATTACTAACATCTGCAGATAATTCTTGTGGAATACAACCTGCCAAACCAGCAGATAATATTGCAGATAATGCTATAGCACGTATTCTTTTTTTATTCATAAATATCCCTCCGAAGTTATAATGTAATATATCATATATTATTTGAAATATCAAATAAAAAGAGCAAAAATGCTCTTTAATTTCAACTGGTGGACCGTTAGGGATTCGAACCCTAGACCCATCGATTAAGAGTCGATTGCTCTACCAGCTGAGCTAACGGTCCAGTTAAAAATGAATTAAAATTAATTCATTGATATGATTATAGCACACAAATGTAGAAAAATAAAGAAATTTTTTATTATTTTATTTTTCTTATAGTTTCTCCATTTTTAGGAATATAATTCTTAATTCTCATAAGTTCATCTACACTAACAACATTATAGCCAAGATTATTTAAACATGGTATTAATTTTTTTACTGCTTCTATCGTTTCAAAATAAATATCATGTAAACGAACAATACATCCATCACACACATCTTTTATTACTTCATTATATACTTTTATACTATCTTTATATAACCAGTCTTTAGAATCAACACTCCATAATATTAAAGGATAATTTAATGATGTAATTGTCTTATTATAGCTATCATATGGTGGCCTTATATATTTAAAATTATCTCCAGTTATTTCATTAAATATTATTTCTGTTGAATTTATTTCATTATCTATTTCATTTTTATTTAATTTTGTTAATTTTTTATGAGAATATGTATGAGATTCAATTTCATTATTTGAATTATATACTTCAAGTACAATATCTTTATTATATTTCATTCTATTACCTAGCATAAAGAAAGTTGCTGTTGAATTATTATATTTTAAAGTTTTCAATATTTCTTCAGTATATTTAGAAGGTCCATCTTCAAATGTAAAAGCAATATATTTATCATATTTATAATTAGCAGTTATTTCATTACTAGTATCTTCAGTTAAATTAATAGTAATATATGGATAATAATCTATTTCATCAAATTTTATATCATAAAAATATATAATCATTTTATTTTCATTAATAATATAAGTATGATTATTTACATTAGATTCTTTTACTTTATCATATATTTTAGATTCATATTTATAATAGACTATTTCATTAATATTTTTTTCTAAAAATTCTTTATCATATATATTAGAAACATATTCTATATTTTTAGTATTTAAGTTTAATAAAATATTTTTATATTTAATATTATCCAAACTATTATTTAAATTAAATACTATATTTATGTAATTATCTTGATAGTATATTTCATAATCTATTTTAAGAGTTTTATTTTCTTCTTTATCTTTAAAAATCCTTACATAATTATATATATAATTTGAAATAATTTTATCTATTTTTTCATCTTTGAATCTTGGATAATTTACATCAATATTTGTAATTTCATCAACAAATTTTATATTTGAATTAATTATAGAGCTTTTAATTCTTTGTGGTTCAGTATAAACAATATTAACCATAACAAATAATAATATTAGAAAAGCACTAATATAAATAATGAATTTTATAAAGTTTGATTTATAATTTAATATAGTCATATTAATATTATTCTACTTAAACAATTATAATATATCATATTTTTTAAAATAATTAACTATTTAAAAAAAATTATTGAATTTGAAAATATTTTATGTTATTATTAATAAGCGATGGACCTTTAGCTCAATTGGTTAGAGCATCCGGCTCATAACCGGGCGGTTGTAGGTTCGAGTCCTACAAGGTCCACCACTTTATTTTGCAGGTGTGGCGAAATTGGCAGACGCACTAGACTTAGGATCTAGCGGAGCAATCCATGGGGGTTCAAGTCCCTTCACCTGCACCAGTTAGATTTCATGCGAACACATTGTGTTCGTTTTTTGTTATTTTTATGTTATAATAAGTATCAATATTTTGTTGGTGGTGGATATATGGAATTAATAATTAATGAGGATAATTTAGAATTAAAAGAAATACAAGAATTTAATTCAAAAGTAAGAGCTTTACTTATAGATGAAAATAATAATATATTAATTGCAAATTATGGCAATACTTTTTTACTACCAGGTGGTTCTATAGATCAAGGTGAAACTACCGAAGAAGCTATTATCAGAGAATTAAAAGAAGAAATTGGTATTGATTATAATCTAGACGAATTAACATATTTAAACACCTTAAAATACTATCAAAATAATTATCCAAAAAGAGATGGTAATTTACAAAATAGATTAATAACGACACATTATTTTGTTGGAAAATATAAAGGTACAAGTAAACAATCTTTAACAGAAAAAGAACAAAAAGGAAACTTTAGATTAGAATTAATTTCTATTGATAACTTAGAAGAATTAGTTTTAAATAATCAAACTATTAATCCAAGAAATATATATTTTGTGAAGGAATTACTAACTATTCTCGAATATTATAAACAAACATATTCTAAATTGCCTGTTAAAAGAAAGATACTTAATTAGTTAAATAATTTGAAAGTTTTTATTACAAATTTGTTTACTTATTATTTGGACAAGAGTAGAATCATAATTGTAATGGAATGAGGTTATTGTGTTCAGTAGCTGTCGGCTACAGGCACCACTTGTAAATGCAAAACAATTCTATAATGAATTGTTTTTTATTACATTAAAAATGATATTACTAATAGATTAAGAAAAATATTTACAATTATTTATTAAATAATGTATAATATGCCTAAAGGAGAGATTGTATGAAACCAAGAGTAAAAGCATCTTTATTAGCAATAATTGCATCACTAGGTCTAATGGGAGGATGTAAAGATAATAAAAAAATACAAAATTCAAATGTAGAAGTAACTGCTACTATTCTAGAAGAAACACCAGAACCAACCAAAATAGTAACCCCTACACCCACTATAGAACCTACTGAAGTACCAACTGAAAAGCCAACGGCAACACCTACTATTGAACCTACTGAAGTGCCAACTGAAAAGCCAACGGCAACGCCAACTATAGAGCCAACTTCAGAACCAAAAGATGAAATGCCACGTATACCTTTAATAGGAGAATTCGATATGGATGATTTAAATCGAACAGTAATTCTTGAACCAGGGGTACATATGGTTATAAATTCAGCGGAAAGACAAATCAATCAAAACATAGAAGATGGATGGACTAATGGTAATGTTATAGTACCATATTTGCCAGAAGGATATGGGTATGTATATGTAGGAATTGATGAAGAAGATAAAAGCAAACCTTATGTTTGGATATATTTTAATGTTGATCCGGTTGAAAAAAACCTTAATACACGAGCAGATATGTATGTGCAAAGCATATTATTAGACCAAGAAACGAAAAAATATGAAACTCTTAATCAAATTTGGTCTGATGGATCTTTTGGAAAAGTATATGAAAATACTGAAGATTATTCTGAATTTGAAAATATGTATGGAGATAATTTTTATAAGCCACATTCACATGTAATATATTATTCATGTGATTATTCTGAAATATTTGATAATTATGGAAACTTTAAATTTGAAATTCCAGATGGATATACTTTACTTGGTGCAATTGATTTAGAAAATAATACTAATGTTGGTGAAGTGAAATCTTCCGGAAAAGTAGTACTATTCTTTGCTAATGAACAACCTATTTTAGTTGAAGAAGATGTAAAACTACCAGGAAAAGTAGTTAAAAGAGAAAAAACTTTAACACTACATATGTAATTTTTAAACCATACTTCAAAAAAGTATGGTTTTAACTTGACAATTTCTTTTAAATAATATATCATATATAACTATCAAAGGAGTGTAATATATGGAAAGTTATGCAGAAGTATTTAATAAAAGAAAACAGAATTATTTTAGTAAGTTAAGAAAAAATATTTGGGTTTTGAATAAACTAATAGATGATAATAAAGAAAATATCGATGAAAATGCTAAGAGAACATTAGAAATATTATTAGATCCTAAAAATTACGATGAACTTAATTTAGCTGAAGCATTATATAGTATTACTTTTGATATGATGTCTTTAATGAATAGATTATCTGATGGCACAGTTAAAGAAATACCATTTGAAGAAAATGATGGCATTAAGTTATTTATAGATATAATTAATAAATTAAAAAATAAATGTAAAACTGAAAATGTTACTATGACTATCGAACCAACAGCAAAAATGATTTATGGATTTTTAGTTGGATTTGCAGAGGATACTGAAGGTACAATTATGTATGTTGCAGATAAAACTGGTTTTGATTTAGAAGATGATCTACAAGTGCAACAATTTATGCTTTACTTAGAAAAAGCACAGGCTATATTTAATTCAAAAAGCAACAAAAAAAATTCTGTTAATGAAATGCCAAGTAAAAAAGATATAGAAGAACTTACTAAATTTAGTAATGAATTTCATAAATTATGTGAAGATGGAAAACTTAAGAAAGGCAAAAAAAGAAGTTTATCAAATAGTTATACAATTCATTTTCTATAATAAAAATAGTTTCAAATTTGAAACTATTTTTTTATTAGTTGTTTACCACTTCTTATATATTTCATATATTCCCAAAACTTTGGATGATCTGAATATTTATTCATTAAATTCATTATTTCTTCATCTTTAGTAATTTGATAATAATTTCTTATCATTGCAAGTTTTTTATATGTAAGCATTTCATCATATAATTCACCATCAAATAGATCAATTATAAATGCTTTTATTAATACTTGAAACCAATCTAATTCAAATGGATCAATATTAATATCATCATATTCATCAAATGTTTCATATGCCTCTTCTTTACTATATTGTTTTTCTTCTAAATATTTTTTATATAATCTATCATATTCTCTATCAATATTATCTTCATTAATTAAATTTAATGAATTATCATCAAGTAAGTATATCAATTTATATTTAATTAATTTTAATTCTTCATTATCACCAAGTTTATCTAATAATTCATTTATACATTTAATATATCCAAGATAGAATAGCATTTGACTTCTAGTTCTTGGAGTAAATATTAATTTACCAGTTTGAATAGAGTTCTTCATTACACTTTTTTTAAACTCTCTTCTATATTCATCATTAGTACCAGCATCAATATTATACGCATATTTTAAATCAAGCCCATTAACATCTTCATACATTCTATATTTACTAGGATTACTAGTTTCAATAAAAATAGTAAACATATAAACATCATTTAATACCTCATCCACCAAATTAATAGCGTCTGGAAACATTTCATCGTAATCAATTTCATTATCAACTGGATAAAAATACTCAAATGGATTTTCTCTATCAATAGTACTTACTTCACTATGACAATCTCCAACATAATCTTTACTTCTTAATGCTAGTTTAGAATAAAAATCATTTCTTTTTTCTAATAAAATTTTTATTTTTTCGGGATAATTTGGTTTATCTAACCCATAAGCATATGAAAGATAATATGATTTTATTTTATCTTCAACATTATAAAATTTATTAAGAGTATCTCTAATGCCATTTAATTTTAATGACTCTTTTAAACTATTATCAAATCTTATTACATGTATAGCAGAACTGGTGAATGGAAAATTATATGTCTCTAATACTCTATTTAAGTCATTTATAGACACTTTTTCATTTAAACAAACATATTTATCATCTATAGTAAAAATCTCTTTATTTAGCTTTAAAAAGTCATAAAAACTATTATCATCTATACCCATAATAATATTATAATTTTCTTTTTCTGATTCATTTAAAGTTTCTAAAAGTAATTCTGGGTATTTTAATAGTATTTCTATTTCAATTTTTCTACTATTATTATATCTTAAATACATTAAAAAAGCCAAAAAAGTAGTATATCCATAATTAATATTATATGTTTCTTTATTTTCCATATTTCCCCCAGAATATAAGATTTATTATAATTCAAAATAAATACTTTGTCTATAATAATATTTATTGTATAATTAATTTAGGGTGAATATAAATGATATATTATTTTATTGGTATTAAAGGTAGTGGAATGAGTTCACTTGCATGTATTATGCATGATTTAGGATATATTGTTATGGGAAGTGATAAACCTGATCATTTCTTTACTGAAGAACAATTAATAGAAAGAAATATTAAAATATTTGAATTTAACAAAGATAATATTAAAGAAGGAATGACAATTGTTCAAGGAAATGCATTTACCATTGAAAATGAAGAGGTAAAAAGAGCAAATGAATTAAATCTTAAAATATATACATATCAAGAAATGATAGCAAAAATAACTGATAACACTAAACTAATAGCAATATCTGGTTGTCATGGTAAAACGAGTACAACAACAATGTTTAAATATGTTTTAGAACCTTTTGGAGTTAATTATCTAATTGGAGATGGAACTGGTTTTGCTAATAAAGGAAATAATTACTTTGCCCTAGAAGCATGTGAATATAAAAGACATTTCTTATCATATAATCCATATTATGCAATAATAACTAATATTGAACTTGATCATACAGATTATTATAAAGATTTAGATGATGTAATAGATGCGTTTAATGAATTTGCAAATAAAGCAAGAAACATTGTAATAATGTGTGGAGATGATTCTAATACAAGAAAAATTAAAACAAATAAAGAAGTATTATTTTATGGATTCAATGATAATAATGATGTTACTTTAAAAAATATAGAATATAAAAATGATAATACTATTGCTGATGTATTTATTAAAGGAAAAAAATATATGAATGTTACTTTCCCATTTAATGCAGATCATCTACTTCTTAATGCTTTATCTGTTATAACTGTTTGTTATTTAGAAAATTTAGATAAAGATTTAGTTAAAAAACAAATAATGAAAATAGAACATGCAAAGAGAAGATTTATCGAAGAAAAATTTAAATCAAACATATTAATAGATGATTATGCACATCACCCTACTGAAGTAAAAGTTACAATTGAAGCAGCTAGAAAGAAATATCCAAATAAAAAAATAATTGCTATATTTAAAGCACATACTAAATCAAGAGTTAAATTTTTCTATAAAGAGTTTGCTGATGCTCTTAATTTAGCAGATAAAGCATACGTTATGGATATAGCAGAAGATAGAAAAGAAGTAGGATATGATGATGTTGATGCAAATATGATAATAGATTTACTTAAAAATGGTGAGCACATATCATTAGAGACAATAAATAAATTATTACAATATAAAGATTCAGTATTATTGTTTATGAGTAGTAAAGACATATATGTGCTTGAAGATGAATATAAAGAACTAGCAAAAAAAGAATAGTAATTAAACTATTCTTTTTTTAGTAGTAACCCCTATTTACTACTCTCTTCCTTCTAATCTACATAATAAATCAATTTTGAACATTTCTTTTTGTGCATTTGCTTTAGAAATCATAATTCCTTTATATGCAGTTAATTCTGATTTATGACCATCTAATAATATATCCTTTGGTTCTAAGTTATTTAACATAACTATATTATTATTTTTATATACTGTATAATTTAACTTAACTTCACCATATACTTTTACAAATAATGAGTCAGTTGGAAGTCTTAAATCATATGTTTCAGTTTGTTCATGTTTATTTAAAGAAACTAGTTCACCAACAAATTCACCACTTCTTAGTTTTGGATAAAAATCAAACATTAATTTTTTATAAGCAACCATATTATATTTTTTTAAACTTCTTTCAAGTTTTTTAAAATTATTTTCATCCAAATAATCTAATATAAATCTACCTTTCATAAACCAAACCCCCTTATTGATTTGCAGTATGATTATACCACATATAAGGGGGATTGTCAATAGTTTTGTATCAATTTTGATATTTGATATTTATTCAATAATAGTAACATTTATAATATAATTATCAGAGTCATAATTATATAGGACATTATAATTCTTATCTATTTTAATATCTTTCTTTAATTTTAGTATTTCATCAGAAACAGTTAAACTATAGTCTTTATAAATTACACTTATTTTATGTTCACTATTTTGAGCATTTTTATTAATAATAATATCTAATAATTTATCAACAAAGAAACCACTTTGAGTGCCTTTAAACATTATTAATTCATTATTAAAACTTGATGAACTAACATTATTAATATTATTTTCAAAATTTGTTTTTGTTCCTCTAAAGGTATTAATAGCAAAGAATATTATAAGAGCAAATACAACTAGTGTTATGAATAATATAATTAGACGTATTTTTCCAAAGCTTTTGAAAGTATCTAATACATTTTCTGCTATTTCATTACCTATTTGTTTTGTCTTTAATTCTTCTTCTTTTTGCTTATCATCTAATTCTTTTTTTCTTTTATATTCTTTATTATTTGAATAAGGTGCTCCACAATTACTACATTTTTTATCTTTTGTAGTGTCTATTAATGATCCACAATGTTCACATGTTATTTTCATATTCTATTCTCCTATAAATTAATATCTTTTGATTTAATTTTATTTAATACAAAATTAACAAATTCTTCTTTAGGTAACGTGATAGTTTCTTTTGAACCTCTAGGTCTGTAACTGATAGTATTATTATTCTTTTCATTATCGCCAATTATAAGTGTATAAGGTACTTTTGAGATAACACTTTCTCTTAATTTATAATTAAGTTTTTCATCTCTATCATCTAGTTCAGCTCTAATATCATTTTCTTTTAATAATTTTAATAATTCATTACAATATTCTAAATGATATTCATTATTAACTGGAATAATATTAACTTGTCTTGGGCTCATCCAAAGTGGTAAATTTCCTTTAGTTTCTTCTAAATAATAAGCAATAGTTCTATCAATTGAACCAAATATTGCTCTATGAAGTACAACAGGTGTTTTTTTACTACCATCTGCATCAATATAAGTTAAATCAAATTTCATTGGTAAACAAAAATCTATTTGACAAGTTGATAATGAAAATGGATTTCCAACTGCTGGTTTTACTTGAACATCAAGTTTTGGTCCATAAAATGCTGCTTCACCTATTTTTTCTTCATAAGGTAATTTTAAGTCATTCATTATTTTTCTAAGAGCATTTTCTGCTTTTTCCCACATTTCATCATCTTGATGATATTTTACTTTATCTTGAGGGTCTCTAAGACTTAATTCAAATTTATAATCAGTTATATTTAATTCTTTATATACTTCTAATATTAAATCCACTACTCCCTTAAATTCACTTTCAATTTGATCTGGAGTACAAAATATATGTGAATCATTTTGACAAAAAGTACGTACTCTTTCTACTCCTTTTAATGATCCAGATGATTCATATCTACAATCTCTAGCTATTTCTGCTATTCTAAGTGGTAAATCCCTATATGAATGTAATTCATAACCATATAACACCATATGATGAGGACAATTCATTGGACGTAATACATATTCTTCATCTTCAACTTGCATTATTGGAAACATAGAATCTTTGTAGTGTGCTAAATGTCCAGATGTTTTATATAATTCAACATTTCCAAGAGGTGGTGTCTGTACATGTAAGTACCCTCTTTTAATTTCTTTATCACGTATATAATTTTCAAGTGAATTCCATAAAATAAATCCATTTGGTAAGTACATAGGAAGTCCACGTCCTACTAAATCAGACATCATATATATGCCTAAATCTTTACCTATTTTTCTATGATCTCTTTCTTTTGCTTCTTCAAGTTCACGAACATATTCATTTAAATCTTCTTCATTTTCATAACAAACGCCATAAACTCTTTGAAGCATTTTATTTTTAGCATCGCCTTTCCAATAAGCTCCACTAACTTTTAATAATTTAAAGTATTTAATTTCTTTAGTAGAGTTTACGTGAGGTCCACGACAAAGGTCTATAAAATCTTCTTGACGATAAGCAGATATAATAGTATCATTTTCATCCATTCTACTTATTAAGTCTATTTTATATGGGTCATCCTTAAACATTTCTAAAGCTTCATCTTTAGATAATTCTATTCTTTTAATTAGTTTATTATCTTTAGATATTTTTTTCATTTCTTTTTCAATTTTTGGTAAATCCTCTTCTGTTAATGAAACATCTCCCAAATCAATGTCATAGTAGAATCCTTCATCAATTACTGGACCAACCCAAAACTTAGCATCTGGATATAGATGTTTAATTGCATGTGCTAAAAGGTGAGCACAACTATGATTTAACATGTTTAATCTTTCATCATTTTTAATTTCTTTCATATTTTCCTCCTCTAAATAAAAAAGAGATGGTACAAGGAGTCTAATTAGACGGTACCATCCCTTTATTTAACTTATTTTGTTATATAACGATAACAACTCGTAGGCTATTAACCTCATACAAATGGTAGTAACTATTAAATACTCACATTAGTTTACACCAACCACTAATTCTCTTTGCTTAATAATTTAATAATGTTGTCCACTTAATTATTTCAAATATAATGTTAACACAAATTATCTATCTATGCAACATCTTTTAATTGTAATACTTTACGTCCTTCTTTTACTTCTACATATTCATGTAATAATTCAATAAATTTATTTATTTGTTCTGGAGATAAATTACGTAACATTTTTATTACATCTTGTGATGTAATATCTTTAGTAGTAACTAATCTAACTACTTTTTCTTCTGTCTTTTTAGGTGTTTTATCAACTAACTTTTCATCAAAAGGAGTAATTACTTGTTTATCTTCATTTACTTCATTAATCGTATCATATTCAACATCTTCTTCATGTGTCTCAAGTAATAAGAAATCATTTTTTCTTGCTACATACTTATCTGGCTTTTCAAATGAAATAGCAGGTTCAGGTGCTCTTGCAATAGTATCATCAACGACTTCTTCTTCAACTTTAGGATTTAACGCTTCTTCTAAGGTAATATAATTACCTTTTCTAATTTCTTCTACTGCTGCTCTTTCAACTGCATCAGAACCTTTTACTAAATTAATTGCTTTAACTGTATAATAAAATGGAATTAATCCTTTTGCAAAATTAATTATTCCCTCATTAAATCTATACATGCTGTTTTTGTTTTTAAGAACATATCCATCGTCTATTAATTTTTTATTCACAACAGGTTTTACCGCTTCAATTACTGAAAGACCATATGCTGTTGATATTAACTGGATGATTAAATATACTAATATAGCATTTCCCATAATTATTCCCCCTTACTTCATCGAGTACATTTCTTTAAAACGGCTTATATTATAACAAAAACACTTATAATTGTCAAATAAATCTATTTAATTTTTAGTTTTCTTTCAAATTTTATACATATATTTTCAATATAATTCTTATTATATAAATCATTTAGCCATTCTTTTGGAATATTTTTATACCCATATATTATTCCTACTATACTACCTGTAACAGCACCAACCGTATCAGTATCTCCACCTAAATTAATAGCTTTGATAATTGCATCTTTAAAAGATTCTGTTGTTAATACTGAATATAATGCTGATTCTAAAGTATCAATAACATACCACAAAGACGATATTTCTTCTTCTTTTAATTTTGCAATGTTTCCCTTAAGTATTCTATTATATAATTTTAAATATTCCTTATTAAACATACTATAATCAATATGCTTAATATTATAATAACTTTCAAATTTATCAAAACCTTTTAATAAAAATAATAGATAATTTGTCATAATATAACAACCAATTATACTTATTTCATGCCTATGAGTTAAAGAAGATAAGTTTTTACACATTTCAAAAATAGTATTATTATTACAATTTGTATAGTAAGCATATAAAGCACAAGGTAATATTCTCATAATTGATCCATTGCCATTATTATTTATATTATTAATTCCACATTGAGTTGCATTATTACCATTATATTTTTCAATTGCTTGCATACATGTATTTCCAACGCCAAATGTAATACCGCTTGGAGTATATTTTCCATTAAATAACCATTCTTGAAACTTTTTCATTATATCTTCATAACTTATATATCCAATATCAGCAATAGATTCAAGAGTTGCTAGTGTTAGAGATGTATCATCACTCCAATAGCCTTTTGGTAAATTGTGTGATAGATGCCCAATCATATTTATAACAGGGTTTAATTTAAGATATTCTCTTTTATAAGTTTCTATTGGAACACCCATTGCATCACCAATTGCCAATCCTAATACGGAATCAATTACTTTACTCATCATTCCTCCTATGTTATTAACAATTTGATTATAACAAATTTAATAATAAAAGTATACATTAAATATGTATACTTTTATCTTAAATTATATTATTTTCTTTTGTTATCACTAATTAGTGTAAATTCTATAGTTAAATACTTTATTCTTTCTACTATTCTTCTTGCTTTAATTTCATCTACACCTTTTGATGTTTCAGATAAAATATTTTCTAATTCTTCAATAGTGAAATTAGATGTAAAGAAAGTAGATAAATCATTGTCCATTCTATATTGTAAAATTGTTCCTAAAACTTCATCTCTTGCCCAAGAACTATTGTTTTCAGCTCCAATATCGTCAAGTAATAAAATGTCACTAGTCATTATTTCATCTAATACTTCATCATAATTATATTCGTTAAAAGAAGCTTTTAATCTTTTTAATAGTGCTGGATAATATACATTTACTGTTCTAAATCCTTTGTTAGATAGTTCATTTAATAATGCACTTAATAAATATGATTTACCACTTCCAAAAGATCCACTTAAATATAATCCTTTTGTTTCTTCATTATTAATTTTCTTTTTTAAAAAATCTTTTATATATTTAAGTATTTCACTTCGTTCTTTTTCAATTACCACATCACTTAAAGAAGCATTTCTTAATATTTTTGGTGTTTCAAAGAATGTAGTGGTGTTTTTAATAGTATTTTCTTTAAAATATTTACAAGGCTTATATATAAATTCTAAGTAATCTTTTTCTACCACAGGGTAATATACATGACCTTCCACTTCATTTTTACATTTATCTAGACTTTTACATTTAGAACAATTTTTAAGTTCACAAGAAGTAGTTTCGAGTTTAGATGTATATTTCATTAATATTTCATCATCTATTTTTAATCTAGCACATAGTTTTTTAAATGTTTCATCAGTAGATGATTTTATAAATTCACGTCTTAAATCATCATTAATAGATTTTTTACTTTTAGTTATATATCTTTTACTACTAATCATTTTCTAAACTCCTCTATAAAATTTTTAAATTCATTTTTTTCCTCTTCACTAGAATCAGAAGAATTAATATTTTTATTAAACCAAATAGGAATTACTTTTGTAGATTTTTGTTTAACATCACTCTTTGATTTCTTTTTATGTTCTTTTTCTGCTATTTCCATAGCTTCACTTGCAGTCTCTATTCCACTTCTTTTCCATTGTCCAGCAATAGTTTCAACATATTGTTTAATTAACTTATTATTATTTGTTTTTAAACAATAATCTATTAATACATTAACAACCGCAGGATTTAATTTCAAATCAATTAATAATTCTTCTAATATTTTCATATCTCTGTCAGTTGGTTTTGCACCTTTATATTTTGCTTTTAAAAATTCATATGGAGAATGACTTTCAAATACTTTAATCATTTTTCCTCTCATTGAATTATCACCACTAGCACTCTTTAAATATTCTGGTTGACTTTTAAATAGTAAACTAGGAAGTCTATTATCATTATTAAATTGATAATATTTCCTAACATTCTTTCTTAATTCGTCTTTATCTATATTGCCTTTTTCATTTAATGATGCTCTTATAACATCTGCCATTGTAACAGGATCAACTTCATATAGATAAGATAAATTAGTTATTAATTCTTTCATTGATTTATTTAAACATTTTTCATTAAACATTTCTTTTGGTAAAGAAGAAACCATTAAATCAAAATCATAATCAAGCTCATACTTAAGTAATAATTTATTTTTAGATATTATTTCTCCATCATTTATTTCAAGAGGAGTATAGTTTCTAACTTTATATACTTGATCAAAAGTAGAAGTAATTTCTTCATAATCTTTTAATGAAATATGAGGTGTTTTAAATAAATTAATTAGTCTGTTATATTCATCTTTTCCAACATTATTATATAAAACAACATTAAATATAGGATGTGAAAAGAACTCTTGTGCACTCATTGGGCTATATAATTCATATATATAACTATTTATTTCACCTTCATTATAATATGTCTTTAAAAGACCTATACCTTCAAGTCTAAGTCTTGCTTCTTTTATATTGTCAAGAGATAATGACATACTAGTCATTAAGTGATGATGAGAAAGTTCTGAAGAAAAATATGTGTTATTTGTTTCACTTTGAAGTTTTAAATATAGTACAACTGCAGTATATCCAATTATAGGCATATAAAGAGTATTTAAAACAAATCTATCGTTTTCATTTAATAGACTTTTATCAATAACTTGATATATATCTGCTGGATATAATGATATCTTTTTCATAACTACCTCTTCATAAAATATTATACATAACAAAAAACAAAATTAAAAGATAATTTTGTTTTATTTCATATTTAGATACATCTATAATTATTACTATAATGTTAATGATATATCATCATTTAGTCTATTTTCAATATTAATTAAATCCTCAAATGTAAATGATTTTTTATCTTTTTCATCTTCACTTAAATATTTATCTACTTTTAATATTTCTCCTGCGATTAAATGTCCATCTTCACATATTAAAGAAACGTTATTACCATCTTTTAGATATACTATATACCATTCATTATCTCTAACTACATAATAGTTATTATTAGAGTCTACTATCGCTAAAATATATTCTTCATTCATAGTTTTAATTACTCTTACATTATTTCTATTAAAGTTTTCAAAATACTCTCCATTTACTTTAACATCTCCATAATTAATAACATATTTATTAGTTGGTTTATTACTATTACAATTTGTTACACAACTAGTACATCCTATAACTACTAATAATACAGCAGCGGCAGCAGTAGAACCAATTGCAACTCCAACAGTTTCTCTTTTAATTTGTCTTCTTTCATTAATACTTAATTCTTTTTTCATATTTTCACCTCATTATTTTTTTCATTTTTACTAACTTAACTTTATGTTTTTTATTTAATAAATCATATGAATAATCATTATAAGATTCATTTATTATTTCTTTAAGTCTATTCATTCTAGATTCATATTTTTCTTTTTGAGTTTCATCCAAACTTTGTATAAAATCTAATGCTGTATTTTCTGACATATATTGTGAAATAGTAAATGCTGGTATATTGGTTAATGCTTTTGGATTAATACTAATAGAATTACCTTTATATTTTACTATTTTGTAATCACAATCATATTTATCAATTAATATATATTCATCACCAGTAATCAAATCAAACAATTTTTCATTATCAACACTTTTACATAAAATTGGAAATGGATCATCTATATATTTTGTTTTTGAACCAATTGTTCTTTTAGAAATTGGTTTTAGTCTAATTTCTGGAATAGTAGTGTGATATAAACTATCACCTATAATAATATTTTTTAATCTTTCATAATCTACAAATGGATTATATAATCTAACATAACAATATCTTATTCCTTTGTCTTCTTCTTTTTTTCTTCTAATAGAATTTTCAAGATCAGAAAGAATTTTTCTTTTTTCTTTATCCATTTTACATATTTTAATAATACCATCATGCAATAATTTTTTAATTAAGGGGTCTTTTTCATTCATATATTTTTTTATTGCAACTTTATATGTTTGTAATAAATCATATATTTCTTGCTTTAATATAGTAATTCTTTGTTCATTTGACATGCTTTTCCCCCATATTCATTATTATAATAAAAAAGAATAGTAATGGTCAACTATTCCCTTTCATTTAAATATTCATGTAATTCTTCTGCTACTTTTAAAGGTATTATCTTTGAAAGTTCATATACAGAAGCATTTTTAATTTTAGAAACACTACCATATTCTTTAATTAACTTTTTACGTCTAACTTCCCCTAGTCCATTTATATTATCAAGAACACTTGATATTGATCCTTTACTTCTAATTTCTCTATGATAATTAATTACAAATCTATGTGCTTCTTCATCTATTCTACTAAGTAATCTAAACACATTACTTTTTTTATCAATTGGAATTAACTCTAAAGTATTACCATCAACTATTGCTTCTGGACTATGATGATTATCTTTTTTAACTCCAATTACTTTAATATTTAAATCAAGATCATTTAAAGTACTTAAACATGCATTTATTTGGTTAATACCACCATCAACTATAATTAAGTCTGGTACTTCTAATTTGTCTTTTAAAACTCTAAAATAACGTCTATAAATAACTTCTTTCATAGAAGAAACATCATCATTTTTATCAAAACTTAATTTAAATTTTCTATAATTCTTTTTAGATGGTACACCATCTATAAATGATACCATAGCAGATACAGTAAATGTCCCAAATAAATTTGAATTATCAAATGCTTCAATAACACTTAATTTATCTAATTTTAATAATTTTCTTAATTCTTCATTAGCATTATAAGTTAATTCTTCATTATTATAGATTAATTTAATTTCTTTTTCATATAATTCTTTTGCATTATTATATGCCATATCAAATAATTTCTTTTTACTTCCTCTTTGAACAATTATTGCTTTTGTATTTAGAACTGTACTTAATATTTCAGTATCTAAAATATTTGGAACAATTATTTCTTTTGGAACTATATTGCTTTTACTATAAAAAGAATGTATATAATATTCTAAAGTCTCTTTTATATCATTAATTACTGGTATTATTTTATTATTAATACCAACTAATTTACCATTTCTAATAAAGAATATAACAACACTAATATATGAATTATCATAATAATAGTTAATTACATCTCTATTAATATTATCATCTAGTTCAACAATAATTTGATTTTTAAATACTGTATTTATATATCCTAATTCTTCTACTAATTCTTTACATAATTCATAATTTAAATTCTTTGAATTAAATTCTATTTTTTCATTTATTTTATCAATTAATAATCTATCATTTCCATTTAATATAGATAATATTTCATTTTTAATACTAGTATCATCTATATTTTTATTTTCACAATATCCTAAGCATTGTCCAATATGATAATATAAACATACTTTTTTAGGCATTGTTTCACATTTTCTTAATGGATACAATCTATTTATTAAATTAACAAGACGTCTTGCAGCATAAACATTAGGATATGGTCCAAATAAATGAGTAGATTTTTTATTAATATTAATTTCTCTTTTTACTCTTAGACGAGGAAATTTTTCATTTGTAAGTTCTATATATGGATAACTCTTATCATCTCTTAAAAGAATATTATATTTTGGATCATATTTTTTAATTAAATTGATTTCTAATATAAATGCTTCAGTTTCACTATTAGTAACTATATATTCAAAATGATCTATTTCACTAACTAATTTTTTAGTTTTACCAGTTACTCTTCCAGTAAAATAGCTTTTAAGTCTATTAAAAAGAATCTTTGCTTTTCCAACATATATTACTACTCCATCTTTATTAAACATTAAGTAGCATCCACTTTTTTTAGGTACGTTAGATAATTCTTTTTTAAACATAATTTCCTCCTTTTCTAATTTTATCAAAAAAGAATTATTATGAAAATAATTCTTTTGTAATTTTTAATTTTAATATTTCAATTAATTTTTCATCTTCAACTTTTACAAGTTTGTTATTTCTTAAGAAGCAAAACATTATACTTTTAGGATTCTTTTCTTCACAAAGAAAATAGTATTTAATATCTTTATAATCAATTATTGATGCAACTATATATTTAATTCCATCATCAAGTGTTAACAAATCATATCTTTCAATATTCATAATTAACCTTATTTTCTATATGCTAGAACTTGATTTTCAGTATCATATAATTTATCATTTAATGCTTTTACTTGTGCATCTACTAATGCAGTATTCTTTTTATTGCACTTTTGAGCATCTTTAGCACAAGCATATGTCATTACTGCAGTAGCAAGAGTATTAACTCCTAATAATGCGGGTACTACAGGTGTAATATCTGTATTTAAACTTAATAATCCAGCTGCTAAAAAAGCAAGTGATGATTCTGCTAAAACAACTGATGTCATTGATTTTAAAATTATATCCTTTTTTTGTTTTTTGTTTACATTTTGAAATTTTTTATTGTCCATTATTTTGTATTCTTTCATAATTATTCTCCTTTTATTATTTTATTTATTGAATTTTTACTTCTTAATCTTAACGCTTGTTCTTCTTCAGTTTTAACTAAATCACTTGATATCTGCCCTACTTCTTTTTGATTATTGTCTTGAATTTTTTTACTAGCTATTCCAAAAATAGCAGAACTTAAAGAAGACACAACAGTTCCAACAGCACCTGCAACAATTGAACCAACATATGCATCATCCCTACATGCTTTCATAGTTGCAAAAAACATAACTAACGAAACTCCACCCAAAATACCAGATACTAAAGTATAACCACGGTTTTCACTCATGTTTTTTATTAAATTATTATTACGTACTTTAATTTTACTTGTTTTGTCAGTATCTAATTTTTCAATTTTTAAAATACCATATTCTTTTCCCATTACTATTGCCCCCTTAAAAACATTAACATTATATCACATTTGATACAATGTGTCAAGAAATACTTAATATAGTAATTTTAAAACTATTGTTATATAATAAAAATATGAAAAAATTAAATGAAAGTTATATTGAAATTAAAAAATCTAAATTTTATGGATATTTATATGAATTAAATTCTTTTTATGAAATAGAACAAATTATTAATGAATTATCAAAAGAAAATAAAAAAGCAAAACATATTGTCTATGCATATAAATTTGATTCACAAGAAAAGAATTATTCAGATAAAGAGCCATCAGGTACTACAAGAGGATTATTGGATATAATTCATATGAAAAATCTTAATAAATGTTTAATTGTAGTAGTTAGATATTTTGGAGGTACTCTACTTGGCAGTGGTCCACTTACAAGAACATACACAAAATGTGCTTCAATGTTAATCGAAAAATAATGCACTTAATATTTTAAGTGTTTTTTTTATACCTTTATTCATTATATTTTCAGTAAATTTTCCTATATTATATCCTAAATCAGTTATTGAATTAGAATAATCTACATAATCAGATACAACATAATCATTTATTATAACATTTTTACCCTCTTCTACATCTTTTTCAAATCTTTTTATATTTTCTTCAGTTAATACTGCTTTATTATGTGCTTTATATTGATAGTATCCACTTTCTTTAGTTAGATAAATTATTAAAAATATAATGAATAAAATTGATAAAAAAATCATAAATTTATCTTTTGAATTATTTTCTTCCATATATTTCCTCATTTATATAATCATTTAATACATTAGCAAATACATATAGTGTATTATTTATTTCTTCTAGTGTACTATCTACACCACCAACTTCAATTAAAATTGCTCTTTTACTTAAATCTTGATTATATTTACTACTTTTTCTTACAAATACTCCCCTACTTAATCCTCTATATTTTTTATTTATTCTATCATTTAAATTATTCATAAATTTTTCATTATCACTATATGTACTATAATTCTTTCCTAGAACAAACATTATTCTTGCATATTTTTTATTATCCTTTTCATATGAAGTATATTTTTTAGTAGCAGAATCTCTATGAAGATCAATAAGTATTAAATAATCATTTTTCTTTAATTCATCTTTTATATAATTTCTACTTGCTTGATATGAATAACTATAATCTAAATTATTTTTATTTAAATATGATTTAATTGTTCTTTTTTCCACAACAGAATTAATTTTCAAATCATTTAGATGATCTTTTAATATATAAGATGCTATTTTAACATTTGGAGTTATTGAATAGTCACTTATAAATGGTAATGTGTAACTTTCAGTATCATGTGTATTATAAATATAAATAATAGGTTTAGTATCTATTTTTGTTTCTTCAGTATTAACTATTTTACTTGCTTTTTTAATATTATCATTTTCATTTGCTCTAATTATCATATCTTCATAACTAATTACTTTATTTAGTGAATTATATAGTAATTTAGATGAAATATTATTAGATTTATTAGAGCTTTTATATACAAATGATTTAATATAATCATATTTATTAAATAAATATAAATATAATAATGAAAAAATAACTAATAGAATAATAAATAAATATTTTTTATAATTAATTTTATTATAAAATTTTCCAAACATTTTAATCACCATAAATAATATATAATTTTTAATATTCAAAAATTGTCGAAAAACATTTAAATACATTGATTTTTTTAAAATTATTTGGTAATATTAAATAAGTTTTAAGGGAGGTGGAATAATGCCTAATATTAAAAGTGCTAAGAAAAGAGTATTAGTTACAAAGAAAGAAACTGAATTAAATAATGTATTAAGAGCTAGTATGAAAACTGCTATTAAGAAAGTAGAAAAAGCAACAACTAAAGAAGAAGCACAAGCTAAGTTAGCAGATGCAGTAAAAAGAATAGATAATGCTGCTTCAAAAGGAGTTATTAAAGCTAACACAAGAGATAGATACAAGAATAGATTAAATAAAGTAGTTAATGAAAAATAAGTAGATAATATCTACTTTTTTTGTTATACTTAAACTAAGGAGATGATTTTATGACATGGCTATACATACTTATAGCAATAGTAGTAGTACTTTTATTGTTGGTATTACCACTATACAATGGCTTAGCCAAATTAAACAATAAAGTTGAGGAAGCATTTGCAACAATGGATGTTTACCTTAAAAAAAGATGGGATTTAATTCCTAACATTGTTGAAACTGTAAAAGGATATGCTAAACATGAAAAAGAAACACTTGAAGGAATTGTTGGACTAAGAAATGATAGTTACAACAAAATGACTGATAATGAAAAAGTTGAAGCAAATAAAAAATTATCTGAAGGAGTTACAAAACTATTTGCTATAGCTGAAAATTATCCAGATTTAAAAGCTAGTGAAAACTTCAAAGAATTAAGCAATGAACTTTCTAAAGTAGAAGCAGATATTGCTAATGCTAGAAAATATTATAATGGATGTGTAAGACAATTTAATGATAAGATTGTTGTATTTCCAAACAATTTAATTGCAGGAATACTTGGATTTAGTAAAAAAGCAATGTATGAAATTAATGAAAGTGAAAGAGAAAACGTTAAAGTAAGTTTCTAATTTGGAGATAATATGAAATATTTAAAATTATTTGTAAATGTTTTAATATTTAGTATACTATTTTCCTTAATTCCAAATAAAATCAGTGCAGAAGAATACACGCATTGTAATGATGGATATTGTATAAAAAAATATTCAGTTAATATGGTAGTAAATGAAGATAATTCATTTGAAATTACCGAAGATATAGATGTATATTTTACTGAATATAAACATGGTATATTTAGAAAATTACCACTTAGAAATAATGTTGTTAGAAATGATGGAACTAAATCTAGCAATAGAGCAAAGATTTCTAACATTGAAGCTAGTGAAAATAAAAGTGTTTATAACGAAAGTGGATACAAAGTAATTAAGCTTGGTGATGCAGATGTTACAATTATAGGTGATAAACATTATAAAATTAAATATACTTATGACATAGGAAAAGACAAAGCAAAAGATTTTGATGAATTATATTTTAATATTATTGGTACTGAATGGGGGACAACTATTGATAATGTATCATTTAGTATTACAATGCCAAAAGAATATGATACATCAAAAATTGGATTTTCTGCAGGAAGCAAAGGAACAATTGGTACTACAAATTTAACTTATAGTACTGATGGTAATACAATTACTGGAACATATAATCAAAGATTAAACGCATATGAAGGCATTACAATAAGAATAGAGCTTCCTGAAGGATACTTTACTTATGAATATAAACCAAATATTCTTGGAATAGTTGGAATAGTGCTACCTATTCTATTTGCAATAATCGCATATTCTATATTCAAAAAGAATGGTGTTGATGATGTTGTAATAGAAACAGTAGAATTTTATCCACCAAATGGTTATAGTAGTTTGGATTTAGGATTATATTATAAAGGAAATGCTGATTCTAAAGATGTTACTTCCCTACTCATCTATCTAGCTAATAAGGGATATCTAAAAATTACTGATAGAGATGAGGAAGGAAAATTATTAAAACATGGTAATTTCTATATAACAAAATTAAAAGAATATGATGGGAATGATTCTAGAGAAGAAAAATTCTTAAAAGAATTATTTGTTAAAAGAAAAAAATATTCTTTCTTTGGAAAAGAAATTAAAGACGAAAACGAAGATAAGAATACAGTTGAAAAATCTGATTTAACTGACAGATTTTATACAACAATAAGTAGTATATTAAAAAGTACAAATACTAAAGATAAAAGAAACAAAATATTTGAAAAGACAAGTTTTGGAAAATCATTCTTAATGATATTATTAGGAATAATACCAATAGTTATATTAATTGGATATTTAATTAATGCTGGAGTTGATCCTGATATGTTAATGTCAATAGGAATATTTGGTGTATTCTTTATATATCTATTTCTAATTCTCCCATTATCATTCTTGTTTTTAAAATTCTATGACCCAAATCAATATAAGGCAAGTGTCAAATCTACAGCTGGTGAAGTAATTTCAAACATAATAACCATAATATTTATAGCTGCGTTTAGTATAGCAATTTATTTCTTGCTTAGAGATAGTATGGATTTCGATATAATAACAATATCAGTAATAGCAATTACTATTTTTGCAGTTGCTAGCATACGTGCTTGTAGAGTTGGACTTCAAAAGAGAACTCAATTTGGAAATGAAATATTAGGAAAGATAAATGGTTTCAAGAACTTTTTAGAAACTGCAGAAAAAGATAAATTAGAAGCATTAGTTAGTGAAAATTCAACATATTTTTATGATATCTTACCTTATACATATATATTAGGAGTATCTAAAAAATGGATCTCTAAATTTGAATCTATTGCAATCAAACCACCTGAATGGTATGACTATGGCAATACAACATTTAATGTTGGAATGATAGATACATTCATGGATAAAACAATTGTATCTGCCGCGAGTACTCTAAACTCTAGTCCTTCTGATTCTGGAGGGTCAGGAGGTGGAGGATCATCTGGCGGTGGATCAGGTGGTGGCGGTGGCGGTTCTTGGTAATACAAGGACGTTTACACATAATATTTAAAGTTAAATATATTTCTTTATATTTAACTTTTTAAATGCTATAATTATCTTGGTGAATGATATGACTAGAACAGAAAGGTTATTAAGAATATTAATACTATTATTACTCGCATTTATTTCTTATCTTTTTTACTTAAATCATGATAGTATTATTAAAAATTTTAAATCATTTATAGATAATTTTAGAGAAAAAGAAATTATTGTTCCATATGAACAAACTGTTCATCATATTGATTATAAATTTAAAACAGTAACAGAAACAACTGATTTTAAACCTAAAAATATTGATGATATAAAAAATATATACTATACAGTTTTAAATAATGGATGGAAAAATTTTACTTTTTATTGCCCTAATGATTATGAAAATTGTATTGAAGATGTTAAATTTATAGCTGATAGAAATGAATATATATCACAAATTAATAATTATGTTAGTCCATACAATTCATATATAAAATATAATACATTATTAGTTAATGATAAAGAGATTAATTTATCAGTTGATAAACTATATGATGATAGTGAAATAATTCAAATCGATAATGAAATAGATAGAATATTTAATGAATTAAATATAAAAGATTCAACAGATATATTTAATACAGTAAAAAAAATACATGATTATATTATTGAAAATACAACATATGATGATAACTACATTAAAGGTGAATATACAATATCAAATAAAGCAAATGGTGCTTTATTCAATAAGACTGCATTATGTAGTGGATATTCTGATTTATTCTCAATAATGTTAAATAGATTAAATATTCCTAATTTTAGAGTATCAAATGATGAACACATATGGAATGTAATTTATTACAACAATAGCTGGCATCATATAGATATTACTTGGGATGATGATGAAAGAAATAAGAATAATACTTATAATTTCTATATGATAAGTACTAAGGAATTACTTGAAAAAGATAAAGATTTACATTCTTTCAATGTTTCATTATATTTAGAATTAAATTAAAATAGAAGATTTCTCTTCTATTTTTTTTCAATATAATTAATTATATCATTTATTGTTTTATTAAAATCATCGTAATTTACATCAAACCAAGTAATATCTTTCATTTGATTGTTAAACCAGGTAAATTGTCTTTTGGCATAATGCCTAGTATTTTGTTTAATTAATTCTTTTGCCTTATCTAATGATATTTCATTATTAAAATAACTATTTAATTCTTTATAGCCAATAATGTTTGTAAAGTTTTTATATTTTTTAGAATATAATTTTTTTGCTTCTTCTAATAAGCCTTCTTCAAACATTTTATCTACTCTATCATTAGCTTTTTGATAAAGTGTTTCTCTATCTGTTTTAAGACCTATCAATGTAAAATCATATATCCTCTTATTAATATTATCTGTTTTTGTATTTACTTTTCCTGTTTCATAAAATCTTCTTATAAATCTTTCTAATCTTTGTCTATTATTAATATGAATTTCATTATTACTATCAATTCTATCAGCAATAGATTTTAATTCCTCGTTACTATATATACTAAAATCCATATTAACTTTGTTACTTTCATCGAGACTATAATCATATAATAATGCTTTTATATATAAGCCAGAACCACCTACAATAACAACATTTTTATCTTCTTTAATAAATTTATCTAATAGTTTTCTTCCTTCTTTTTGATAATCAAATAAAGTGTAATCATCATTTAAAGAAACCAAATCTATCATATAATGTGGTATATTTTCTTTTTCTTCTTCCTTAATCTTAGCTGTTGCAATTAAAGGCTCAGTATATATTTGAGTAGAATCAGCATTAATAATTACTGCATTATACTTGTGAGCTAGTTCAATTGATAACTTTGTTTTACCGGTAGCAGTCGGTCCAACTAAACATATAATTTTACTCATTTTTATCACTTGTATTTTTATTAGTTAAAATTAATTTTTGCTCATCATCATCTGCCTTTAAATCCAATTGACCAGTTACAAACAAATATTCTAAATATTCTTCAAATAGATCTTCTTGACTTTTATAATCTTCTAATATATTATTCATTACCATTCATTCCCTTCGCAAAATTAACTCTTTTAAATAATTTTTCTAATTCATAAATTGGATATTTAATTATAGTTGGTCTGCCATGAGGACACGTATATGGAAATTTACACTTAAATAAATTATTTATTAATGCTTCCTGTTCTTCATACGTAATAGCAGTATTACCTTTAACACTTGATTTGCATGCTAAAGTTGCAGCTACTCTATCATTAAATTTTGCTTTATCAAATTTATCTTTAAATTCGCCTACAAGTTCAAATATTTTTTTAATGCTTTCATCTTCAGTTCCCTCTCTTATCCAAGTTGGATGAGCAGTAACTCTAAAAGTATTTTTACCAAACTCCTCTACTTCAATTCCTATATTTTTAATTTCCTCTATATGATTTTTAATACTCATAAATTCATTATGAGAAAATTCTAATTGTAATGGAAATAACATACTAGTTGTATATACTTTTTTATTATCCATTTCATTTAATATTCTTTCATAATTAGTTCTTTCAGCTGCAGCATGTATATCAATCATATACATAGTATCTTCATCTTGCGCTATTAAATATGTACCAAGAGCAAGTCCTACTGGTTTAATTAATAAATTTTCTTTTTTAATTGATTCGTCATCATATTTAACTTCTTCAGTTGAACTTAAATCTAATCTTACTTCTTCTATTTCTCTTTTTTCAGGTGTTTCATTTTGCTCTATATCATCATTATTAAAAAGATTTTCATTAATACTATATTCATTGTAATCGTAGTTATTATAATTATTATTTGATGTCTCGATATATGGTTTAAATAAATTATCTGATTCTGTTATAGCAGTTTTGATTATATTAAATAATAAGTCATTTAAACTTTCTAATTTAGAAAACTTAATATCTTGTTTAGTTGGATGGATATTAACATCTATTATAGTTGGATCTGTTTCTATATTAATTACAACTATAGGAAATTTATTCTCTGCAAGCACAGTGTGATAAGCCTCTTTAATTGTTCTATTAACAGCTTGATTTGTAACTACTCTACCATTAACAAAAGTAATCATATTATTTCTATTTGATTTTGAAATATTTAAATTACTAATATATCCATTAATAGTATAATCATAATTTTCTCCACTGATTTTAATCATATTTTTAGATGTATTATATCCAAATATTTCATGTATTACTTTAAATAAATCATTGCTACCTGATGTTTTTAAAATTACTTTATCATCATTTATTAATGTGAAAGAAATATCAGGATGAGAAAGAGCTAGTTTTTCAATAAAGCCTGTTGTATAAGCAAGTTCAGTATATAAACTTTTCATAAATTTTAAACGGGCTGGAGTATTATAAAATAGATCTTTTACTTCAATAATAGTTCCTTTTCTCATACTTCCTATTGCTTCTTCTTTAATAATACCAGCATCTAACTTTAATAATGTTGCTTCTTTTCCATCATAAGTATCAAGAACAACATTACTTACAGCAGATATAGCAGCAAGAGCTTCTCCTCTAAATCCTAGAGTTCCAATAAAGAATAAATCATTTTCATTTTTAATTTTACTTGTTGCATGTCTAAAAAAACAAAGTTTAGCATCCTCTTTTGACATACCACATCCATCATCAACTATTTTAATACTTTTAGTACCTGATTCTACTAACTCAATTTTAATATTTTTACTACCTGCATCTATACTATTTTCAACTAATTCCTTTACTACATTAGCAATTCTTTCAACAACTTCTCCTGCTGCGATTTTATTTGCTAATTCTTCACTCATTATATTAATCTTTGTCATACTATATCATACTCTTTCTTTTACTAATCATTTTGTTATCAAGTGAATATACTCTAATTGTTCCAACTTTAGTAATTCTTACAAAACCTAAACCATTTATTAAGATATCAGTTGGTTCATTTATTTCATATTCTATATTTTGAAGTATTCTTAATTTATCATTTTTTGATTTAATTTTTTCATATCTTAATTTATCATTCATATAGAAACTAAAACTATTTGATTTTAATGATGTATTTTCTATTCTTAAAATATCATTTACAATAATTGAATATCCACTTTTCACTTGGAATGTTTTTACTTTTAATTCTTTTTTAGGATATAATTTTACAACTTTACTATAATCTACAAAATTATATATTGCATCATTATCAATAAATCCTGGAGTATCTACTATAGTTAATTTACTATTTAATTTAATTGCAATATATGAAGCAGTAGTATTAGGAATAGAACTAGTAGTAATAGTTGGTGATTTACTTAAACTAGTTAATATATGATTAATAAATGTAGATTTACCACTATTAGTAAAACCAACTATATATAAACGTCTTACATTATCTTTATTTAATTTATCTAAGAATTTATCAATATTATAATTTTTAAACGCACTAACACACATTATGTTTTCAGTATCAAGTAGATTTTCTTTAATATAACTAATTACTTTTTTTTCCTTTAAACTTTTAGGTAATACATCTTTTTTTGTAATTAAAATATATTTATTATTTTTAAATTTATTTATATATTTTTTTATATTATCATTTATATTTAATGCATCAATTAAAAATGCTACAGAAGCTATCTTATCACTATTAATATTTCTAATAATTCCATCTGTATCTATCTTTTTATCAAGTACACTATATTCTCCATAATGCATTATTTTAAAGCATCTTTCACAGTAATCAGATTTATCATAAACGTTTGATTTAACAAAACCTTCTTTATTTACTGAATCACTTTGTAAAACACTACCACAGCCTAAACATTGTTTATTCAAAATATTTCCCCCTTATTAAAACATCTTTTTTAGCAAATTGACTATATATATATTTTTCAAGTAATCTATTTAATAAAGTTACTGTATGATCATGTTCTGATAATGGATTTACTAATACACTAGTAATATCCAATTTATTAGCACCATAAATATCTGTAATAAGTTGATCCCCTATTGCCGCTACTTCAGTATGTTTACATTTTAATTTTTCCATTATTCTATGATATTTATCTTTTTTTGGTTTTAATGCAAAAGCACAAGCATCAACCATTAAATAATTTTTAAAATTTTCTATTCTATGTTTTGGTGAATTTGAAAAAATAACAATTTTAAATCCTTTATCTTTTAATTCATCAAATAGTTTTTTTAATCTTTTAGTTGGTTTATTTACATGTGGAGGTGTAATTGTGTTATCCATGTCAAAAAGAAGTACTCTAATACCTTTTTTATATAATTTATCATAATTAATATAATAAATACTCTTTTGATAAACATCTGGCATAAATCTTTCTACCATAATAACACCTCTTTGATAATTATATCATTTTTTATAAATATTTTATATATTTATAATTACCATTTAATATTTTTAGATTCATTCCCTAAAATATCTTTAATTTGTTCTAAATAATTCATCTTTTCATTTTCATCATGCATTAAATAATATTGATAATTTGTATAACATGGATATGGATTTACTTCTATGATTTCTGGTCCATTTCTTGTAATAGCAATATCAAATCCAATAAATCTAATATTAGGAACCAACAGAGCTGCTTTTTTACATAAATTTATAGTTTCTTTCATAAAAGGTATCTTTATACTTTTAAACTCATAATTAGTGACAGGATGCTTTAAAAATACGTTTAAATCATCATCTACCATATTAGATATTAAATTACCTTCATCATCTAATCTACCTTGGATATCATGTGAACTAATAGTATCAGTTTTACCATCATTAATTCTAAGTATTCTTTCTAATATATGAACATTATTATCTTTTAAAATAGTTACTATTCTAATATTATTTACAGCAAATTTATTAATTTTATTAAGATAATCATGTTGAATAATTTCATCTTCAATTAAGTATTGCCTATTTTTAATAAGTTTTTTATATAATTTATTTATATCCTTTATTTCAGATACTTTTATTCTTTTAACTCCTTGTCCACCAAAGCCATCAACTAGTTTTGCAAATACATATTTTTTATTATTTAAAAATTTTTCAAAATCATCTATATTAGTTACTCTTAAATCAATATAATTTCTTTTAATATAATCCTTAAATATTCTATTACATATTATCTTATCATCCATTACAATTCTATATTCTATTGGATTTAGATAAGCAAGTAATTTTCTATAATTTTCTCCAGTTAACATTTTTCCTCTATCTTCTGGATTAAGATTAGCATAATTACCTTTCATATAATCTACATATCCAAGCTTTGAATCAAATACTCTTTTAGCATAATCAAATTTTATTTTAAGTTTACTTCTATGATTAAGTTTAGCTTCTCTGTTTAAAACTTCATTCATTCTTTTAAATTGTATATTTTTAATTCTATTGATAAAGTATTTTAGTTTTGACATTACAATCACCATAAATATTTTATCATAATTTATTATTTTTTCATAAAAAAAGATTATTAATATAATCTTTCTTCATATTCAAATTCTTTATCTAATATAACAACTGTATCACCTGTTTTAGCGCCAAGTGATTTTAATTCATCATCAACTCCTAAATTTTTAAGTTTTGATGCAAATCTTAAAGCCGATTCATCTGAATTAAATCTTGTCATTTTAAGAAGTTTTTCTAGTTTATCACCTGTTACAATCCATTTATTACCATTTCGTTTAATCTGATATGGTTTTTCATGTTTAAATTCATATAATACATAATCTTCAAATTCACTTTGCTCAAATGGATCTTCATCAGGTATACTTAATAATAAATCTTTTAGTTTAAAAACTAATTCTTTTATTCCTGATTTAGTTGCAGCACTTATTTCAATAATTTCTAAATTTGGATATTCTTTTTTAAATCTTTCTAAATTATCTTTAGAATTATCTAAATCCATTTTATTAGCTACAATTAATTCTTTTTTATTATATAAGTGTTCATCATATTTTTTAAGTTCATTTCTTATAATTTTATAGTCTTCAATAACATCTCTACCATCAACCTGTCCCATATCTAGTACATGACATATTACTTTGCAACGACTTACATGTTTTAAGAATTTGTCTCCTAGTCCAATTCCTTCACTAGCTCCTTCAATAAGTCCAGGAAGATCAGCAACTACATAACTGTAATCATCTGCTTTAACTACTCCTAAGTTTGGTGTTAAAGTTGTAAAATGATAATCTGCTATTTTGGGTTTAGCAGCGCTAATTACACTAATTAATGAACTTTTACCAACAGATGGAAATCCAACAAGTCCAACATCTGCTAAAAGATGAAGTTCTATAAGTACATTTCTTTCCTCACCTGGTTCACCAAGTTCACTTGTATATGGTGCTTTATTTTTATTTGTCATAAAAGCAGCATTACCCTTACCTCCACGACCACCTTTAGCAACAATACATTCTTGTCCATCCTTAGTAAGGTCACAAATAATTAAGTTAGTATCAGTATCTTTAACTGTTGTTCCAATTGGAACCATAACTATTTTATCACTAGCAGATTCTCCTGTTTGATTTCTTCCTCTACCCATTTGACCGCTATCTGCTTTTAATATTTTATTATATCTTAAATCAATTAGTGTTCTAAGGCCTTTATCTGCTTTAAAAATAATACTGCCACCTCTACCGCCATTACCGCCATCAGGTCCACCTAAAGGAACGTATTTTTCACGCAAAAAAGAAGTACAGCCATCTCCACCTTTACCAGCAACAAGTTTTAATTTTACTTCATCGATAAACATATTATGCACCTCTTTTCAAAAACATTATATCAAAACAAAAGATGTATTTCTACACCTTATATTAAATGTGTCTTTTTAATTGATATTCTTGTTGTAAAGTTGTAACAGAATCACATATAGACATTTGTTGTATTAACTCTAGATATGCATTTCTTACTAGATTCATATTATGATTAGTTTCATATATTATTCCAATATCTTTTCTATCCAAATATTCACCGCAATCTAAGCATACACAATCCTTATCCATAAATTCATCATTAGGATTATGAAGACCATATTCATGTTTGCAATGATAATTATAAGTTATAATTGTATCTAAAAGACCAACTTTATCTTTAGGATTATCAGTTTTTATAGCAGCTTGTCTAAATATTTCTTTTGTTTCTGGATCTTTTATAGATTCTGTATATTTCTCTGCTGCTTCTCTTTCTTTTCTAAGCATTCTAAGTAATACTAATTTTTCCATTTCTTTCATAATTAGTTCCTCTTTTTTAATTCTCTTTTCATTTCTTTGTTCTTTCTAAAACTTTCTTTCATCTTTGGAATATTTTCAGCCATTATAGCGCCACCACCAACTGAAGTTAGTAGAGATGCTGCAGTTAATGACCCATACCCGGCAAAAGCAGTTAATGCACTAAATGGTTCATCACTATGTAATCTATTTACAAACGCTTCGCCAAAATATCTCATTCCAACTATTCCTAAACCTAATACTACAAATCCTATAGCAACTTTTGCAATGTTTTCGTGCATTTCTTTTTTATTTTTATCAATTTCTAAAACATTATATTCCATAAATTACCCCCAACTATTATGATTTTGTTTTAACACTAAATGTTTAGCATCTAATTCATAATTAAATATATCTCTCATTTGTCTTAATAACAATTTCATTCTATGTCTTCTAAGCTTATTAATATTTATATTACTCTTTTTAATTTTAACGATATCATATTCATCATCATTACTTCTATAATGTAAAGCATTATCTTGAATTGATTTATTTATCATATAATTATCTCCTTTTTGCGATGCATATAATATCATAATTGATACTTTAAGTCAAATTAAAACTAATGATTTTTATTAGTTTTAATTTATTATCTAAATAGACTTTCTAATTGCTCTCTTGTTTTATCATCAACTGGCTGTTTATTTAATTCTTCATTAGTAAACTTATATACAGCAGCATCTAAGCTTTCAAGTTCACTTCTTTTTAAACTTTCTAATCTTTCTGGGTCCATTTGCAATTGAGAACATAATTCAATTCTTTGATTAAATGAATTTTGAATCTGTTCTCTAACACCATTCAACAATTCAAAAGCCAATTCTTTTTTTATTTCTCCTTTAGATAGTGCCTCCATAATTTTTTGTCCCATATTTCTAGAAACTCTAAGACTATCCATAGCCATATTTTCTACGTAATCAAAATGATCATTTTGCATTAATAGTACCTCCCTACTTTCAGTAATTATTTTATCATAATATAAGTAATTTTGTAAATAAAAAACCAATATTATATAAACATTGGTTCTTTTTTAAATACTTCCTCTTCATTATATTTTTTTTCATCAAGAAGAACTATTTCTTTTTTTTCTAGTGTTTTAGGAACATCTATAAGTCTTTGATTTCTTGAACCTCTAAATAGTAAACTTAAATCTCTTTCCTCTAATATAAATCTACCATCTACAAGTACATCTACATATTTAAGGAAATCCATATATACTTTCTTTTTCTTAGACATTTCCATTAATTCTTCCCAAGTAAATCCAGTATATACCCAAATATCTAATCCTTTTTTACGAGCATATTTTATTATTTCAAAGCAAGCTTCAACTTGATACATAGGATCGCCTCCACTAAGAGTAAGTCCAGTATGATATTCAAGTTCATCTATTGCTTCTTTTACAGTTTTAATTGGTACTAGACCACCGCCATTAAAATCCCATGTTTGAGGATTTTGGCATCCTTTACAATGATGATGACAACCTTGAGTCCATAAAACAGCTCTAAGACCAGGTCCATCTACTATACTATCTGTCTGTAAATCAGCTGCTAAACGTATATACTTATTCTTTTGTTCCATGAGTTACTCTATCTGCAACTTCTGATTTTTTTGCATTATTAAATCTATCTAGAGTTCCTACTAAATAACCTGTTATCCTTCTAATTCTATCGAATTTTACTCCTTCTCCAACAGTTTTAGCTTTCTTTTCTT
>CAMUZE010000002.1 GCA_947165135.1 uncultured Clostridia bacterium | reverse complement strand
AATCAAATTCAGAATAATAATATTTTCTATTATATATAAATCCGTGATTTAAATTTTCTTCGATTATATTAATAGTTTTATTATATTTATTTATTTCCTTATTTAGTTGTTTATTTTTACTATAGATAACAGCATTATTTTTTAATAAATCACTTAAGAACAATTCTTTATTTGAATTATAATTATCTATACTTTTTGCTTCAATACTTAAATCTTTATCTTTATTATTAATTGTATCAATAAATATATCTTTCTTTTTATCTACTAAATTAGAGACACTTACTATTTCATTTTCAATATTTAAATATTTTAATTGAGGTTTAATCATCTTTTCTTGATTAAGTAATTGATGATAATTATGAAATAAAACTATTCCATCACCTATATAATCTCTTATGGTGGAATTATTAGAACCAAAATCATCTTTTATTGAGCATATTTCAATTTCATTTATTTCTTTAATAGTTTTTTGAGTAATAGTATCAAAATATTTTATTTTCTCTATTTCATCATCAAAAAATTCCATTCTTATTGGTTTTTCTTCATTAATTGGAAATACGTCTATTACAAAACCTCTAACAGAAAAGTCAGATGTATCATATACCATACTTTCTTTTTTATAACCAATTTCTAATAATTTTTTAATTAATTCTTCTCTATTTAATTTATCTCCAGTTTTAATTTTTATTTTTTTTGTTTTATATTCATTTAAATCAGGTATTTTTTTAATAAAACTATTTAAATGAACTATGATTATTTTTTTGCTATCATCACTAAATTTATTTAATAAGTTAGCTCTCATAAATAAAAATTCAGGAGAACTCGCAATTGCTTTTTTAGTCATAAAATCATCTTCCGGAAATAAATATACTTCTTCAATATAATTCTTTAATTCATTATATATTTCTGTTGCTTCATTTAATGTTGGTACCACTAATAAAATATTTTTATTACAAGAAAAAAATACATATAACATAAATTGATTATATATTTCATTCTTACTAACATATACTTTTTTTAAGCTGTTAATATTAAAATTAAACAAATCTAAATAAAGATTATTTTTCATTATTTTTATTATATTTCTCCATTAGCTTGTCAATATCATACTTAGAAAAATCATCTATTATATCTGATATTATAGGTAATATTTCTTTTAACTTTTTATCTTCATCTTTTGAAAATTTACCTAAAACATAGTCCATTAATTCTATATTATTTTTAGAAATTCCTATTCTTATTCTTTGTATATCTTCTGTTTTTAAGTTGTCTATTATATTTTTAATTCCATTATGTCCACCAGAAGATCCACCTCTTCTTATTTTGAAAGTTCCAATTTCAAAATCAACATCATCATATATAACTAGTAAATCTTTTAGATCGATATTATAGAATTTCATATATTTAATAACAGAATTACCGGATAGATTCATATATGTTTGTGGCTTTAATAATATTAGCTTTTCACCATTAACTATATTTTCTGAATATAATCCATTATATTTATTTTTAAATGTAAGATTGTTTTTTTCAGCATAAAAATCAATTGCTCTAAATCCACAATTGTGTCTCGTTTTTTCATACTTTTTATCTGGATTCCCCAATCCTACAATTAACTTCATTCTAATTCTCCTTCATATATTCATTGTATAATTTATTTTTACTAATGTTATAGCAATCAGCAATTTCTTTTACAGCATCTTTTTTAGAATAACCCTTATTAATTAATTCATTTATTTTTTCTGTATAGTCAATATTTTTATCTTCATCTTTACTACCTTCGATTACTATTACTATTTCACCTATTATTTTATCACAAATCTTAATTATATTACTAATATTATCTCTTATAACTTCTTCATATATTTTTGATATTTCTCTGGCTATTGCAATTTTTCTATCTCCTAAAACATCTAACATTAAATTCAATGTTTTTTCGATTCTGTGTGGAGATTCATAAAATATTAGCGTGTATTTTATATCTTTAATATTTATTAATTCTTGTCTAGCAATACTAGGTTTACTATTTAGAAAACCATAGAATAAAAATCTTTCATTAGAAAGTCCAGACATATTTAATGCAGGTAATAAAGCACTAGCTCCAGGTAATGCTATAACTGTTATACCTTCTTTAATTGCATTTTCAACGATATAATTACCCGGATCACTTATAAGTGGAGTCCCTCTATCAGTTACATAACCAATATTTTTTCCACTTTTTAATAAATTAATAATTCGCTCTAAATGTAACATTTCAGAATATTTATGACATGATTCTACTTTTTTTGTTATATTCAATTTTTTTAATAAATTTAATGTTTCTCTTGTATCTTCTGCATAAATAATGTCAACTTCTTTTAATGTATTGATTGCTCTTATTGTTATATCATCTAAATTACCTATTGGTGTGGGTATTATATATAATTTTCCATATATACTATCTTCATAACTTTTCTGCATAATATCACTTCCCAAACATTTTCATTACTTCTTCAGTATAACCGCCATCACTATTATGTACATATAAAGGTGGTAATATCTTTAAACCAGTTTTTCCATTTTTTCTTCCGTCTATCAAAACTAGATTAGATTCACTATTTAATTTTGGATATATAAATCTTATTCTTTTTGGTTCAATATTATTTTTTTTCATTAAATCTATTATTTCAATCAATCTATCAGTTCTATGAACTATATTTAAAGAGCCACCATTTTTTAATATTTTTTTACCCACCTTAATTATATCTTCTAAAGTAAGTTTTATCTCATGTCTTGCAATAGATTTAATTTCATTATCATTAATAATACTTTTTTCTTCTTTTTTAAAATAGGGAGGATTACATGTAATAATATCAAATGAATCTGTTTCAAATTGATTTGCTACATCTTTAACATCCATATTTAATAATTTAATTCTTTCTTCTAAATTATTTATTTTTAATGTTTCATTAGCTAAATCATATATTTCTTTTTGTAGTTCAACTGCGTATATTTCAGCATCGGTCATTAATGATAATATTAGTGGAATAGGAATATTTCCTGTACATAAATCTATTATTTTTTTAGTACTTGAATTTAATACTACAAAATTAGGTAGTAATACTGAATCTAAACTAAAATTAAAATAGTTTTTGTTTTGAACTATTTTAATATTTTTAAAATAAACTAAATCATTAATTACCTTTTCTTCTGCATTCATTTTTAAATGGCACCTTTACTTCAATTTTATTTCCATCTTCTGTTACAAACGTATATTTCCTATTAGGAATATCAACACTTGTTACAGTACCTTCATCATCACCATTTTTTACAGTATCACCAATTTCAGGTAAGTCTTTTCTAAACTCGGTATATAAATCATCTTCAAATTTTAAACAACATAATAATCTTCCACACAATCCATTTATTTTACCCGGATTAAGTGCTAAATTTTGATTTTTTACTTGTGCAATACCAACAGAATCTAAATCATTTAAAAAATTTGAACAACATAATTTTCTACCACAAGGTCCTATTCCAGATATTTCTTTTGCTTTATCACGAACTCCCACTTGTCTTAATTCAATTCTTGTTTTGTATATTGCCGCTAATGACTTGGCAAGTTCTCTAAAGTCAACTCTATTATCAGCTAGAAATTGAAATACTAATTGCTTTCTATCAAATGTATAGAATGATTCTAAAAATTTCATGTCAAGTGATAATTCATCTGCTAAAGATTGTGCTTTTTCTAATGCTTTTGCAGCTTCTGAAATGTTCTTTTTATTTTGTTCTACATCTTTTTTTGTTGCTACTTTTAATACTCTTGCATGCTCTTTTCCATCATTAACTTCACCATAATAAACTACAGCTTTACCAAATTGTAAACCTCTTTCTGTTTCTACAATTACATCATCGCCAATATTAATATCTAAATTATTAATATCAAAAGTATATTGCTTACCTTTTTCTTTAAATTCTACTCCTATGCATTTCATTTATTACATCTCCACATTTCTATAATAAATCTGTCAATTATTGAATTTTTATTTAAATAATTATCAAGTAGTCCTTGAAAATTATTAATAACCAATAATTTCTTTGACAAAGTTATTATATCATTATTTAATAAAATTTCACTATTTTCTTTATTATATATATCGTTTGTTGCTTTAATATTTAAACAGTTATTATACTTATCTAATAATATTCCCATTATATCTTTTAACATTTCTCTATTCTCTATTTTATTGTAAATATCAGCATTTAAAGCAATACTTTTGATATTATTATTTTCAATACTTTTAATTAAATAATCTGCTACTTCACATTCTTTTTCATCATATTTTTTGTTTGTATTAGATGAATTTATTATTATTTTTTGACATCTACTTTTAATTGTTTCTTTTACCGAATCTATGTTTTTTGATATTAAAAATGCATAAATATTACTTGCAGGTTCTTCTAATGTCTTTAATATTGCATTAGCAACTACATCTGATAATTTTTCACACCCATTAATTATGTATATTTTAGAATTATTAATTTGAGATGTTATTGATAATTTTTCCAATAGTTCCTTTATTTCCTCTTTTTTTATTAATTTATCATCTTGATTATAATAATATATATCCGGATTTTCTCTTAAATTTATATTATCTTTAAGTAGTATTCTCTTTGATATTATTTCTTTTAGATCTTTTTCTATTTCATCAAAAATAACATTTCCAATAAGAAATGCATGTGATAAATTATCTATTTTTTTAAAATAATCTTTTAAATTATTCAAAAAATCCTCCTTCAGCAATAATATTTCAGAAAAATTATCATAAGTATTGCAAATAAATCATAAAAATACACTAATATAATTGTGTATATATTTATTGGTACTATCTTGTTTTGCTTACTAATAAATATATTAACTGTATACAACAAACATAAAGTATATACTATTTTTTTAATAATAAATAATATCATAATAACCTCATAATAATTTATGATTGAGTTTTTATGATATTACTTTTCTATCATCCCAAGCCTTTGAAATCATTATTGGATCTAAATATTCAATATCACTTCCCATTGGAATTCCATATGATAATCTAGATACCTTAATATTTTTATTTTCTAATAATTTTTGAATATACATAGATGTTACATCTCCTTCAATTGAAGGATTTAAAGCAATTATAATTTCTTTTAAATCTTTATTTATTCTATTATTTATTAATGATGAAATATTTAAATCTTCAGGATTCTTTCCTTCAATTGGTGATATTAAACCATTTAACACGTGATACAAACCATTATATTTTTTTGTTTTTTCTATGAAAAATAAACTTTTTGAATCTTCAACTATACATAATGTACTTCTATCTCTACTTTCATCATTACAAATATCACATATTTCATTATCAGTTAGTGAACCACATACTGAACATTTTTTTATATTTTTTTTAAAGTCTAATAAAGATTGAGCTAATGCTTCAACCTCATCATCTTCCTTTTCAAAAATTGAGTATACGAATCTTTCAGCTGTTTTTTCTCCAACACCAGGTAATATAGATAAATTATTCACCAAATTTGTAAAACTCTTAGGTGCTGCCATTAACTAAAATAATCCTCCAAGACCATTAGTATATTTACCTAATTTTTTATCTTTTTCTGTCTTTATTTTTTCTAACACATTATTTATTGCAACTAAAACAATATCTTCTAGCATTTCCCTATCTTCTAGAATGTCTTCATTTTTAATTGTAATTTTCTTAATTTCATTTTTTCCACTACATTCAACTAGTATATTATCATTTTCATAATTAAATATTGTGTTATCAATTTCCTTAGTTGTTTTTTCTAATTCTCCTTGTAATTTTCTTGCCTGTGCCATTATAGCTTGCATATTCATAATTAATCATCCTTTCAATCTATTTTTATTAATTCTTCTCCAAATAAATCTTCTACTGTATTTTCTAATTCAGTATTTTTCTTTTCTTTCTTTGTTTTTATTTTTTCTTCAATATATTCATATTTAATACCTTTTTTAGTATTAGATATATATTCTTCTCTTATTTTTAACCATTCTTCATTTGTAATTGCCACGATAGAATAATTTTTGCTATATATTTTCTTTAAAAATTTTTGAATATCTTCTTCATTCTTATCAAACAAAACTATTTCTAACTTATTCTTAAAAGTAAATATAACATTTTTATTTGATACTACTTCAGGTGATGCTTTTAATAATAAATTGGCTAATGCATTATAATCCTTATTTGAAACATATTCATTCAATATTTTATATTTATTTAAGAATTCTTCTTTTAATTCTTTATTTGCTGATGACAAAGCGTTATTAATTTTTATTTTCTTCATCTGATTATTTTCTTCAGGTTTTTCTATTTCTTCTTTTTCTTCAATAATTTCTTCTGGCTTTTCTTCTACTTTTGCTTTTTCTTCAATATTTTTAAATAACAATGTCATCTTAATAGTATATATTTCCATTATTATTTTCTGATTTGTTGTTTTTTTAATATCATTTATTAATTTAAATATTTCTTCAGATAACTTTAATAATAAATCTATTTCTATGTTTGAATATTTTGACAGTTTTTCTTCATATTCTTTTGAAAAATAACTTTTAGTGTTACAGTATATAATTATATTTCTTATTAACATCTGTAATCTATCGCAAATATTAACAAAATTTTTTCCCTCTTCATAAAGATTATTTATACATTTTAACATTTCTTTTATGTCGCCACTAAGTACGCAGTCTAACAGATTAAAAATAGTATCTTCTGAAGTATCTCCAACTAAATAATAAACATCATCAACTGTGATAACATCTTTTTCTAATGAAAGTACTTGATCTAGCATATTTATTGCATCTCTCATACCACCATCACTTAAATTTGATATTAATTCAATTACTTCATCATCTAGATTTTTTTCTTCTTTTTTTAGTATATATTTTAATCTGTCTACTATCTGTTTGTTTGTTAATTTTTTAAAATCAAATTTTTGACATCTAGACACTACAGTGGCTGGAATTTTATTAAATTCTGTTGTTGCTAAAATAAATATTATATTTTTAGGCGGTTCCTCTAATGTTTTTAATAATGCATTAAAAGCACTGGTAGAAAGCATATGAACTTCATCGATTATATATACTTTATATTTTAAATGTGCAGGCATTAATTTAACATTATTTCTAATTTCTCTTATCTCATCAACACCATTATTACTTGCAGCATCTATTTCAATTATATCTATTTCATCATCAAAATTTAGTTGACAGACTTCACATTTTCCACATAAATCACCATCTTTATTTGATAGACAATTTACCGCTTTTGAAAAAATTTTTGCAATACTTGTTTTACCAGTTCCTCTTGGTCCACTAAATATATATGCATGACCAATTTTATTATTTATAATGCTATTTTTTAATATCTTAACAACTACTTCTTGACCCACAACTTCCACAAAGCTTTTTGGTCTATATTTTCTGTATAATGATATGTAAGCCATAGTGAACCTCCTCTTTTAATTATATCAAAATTATATATTGATTACTATCTTTTATCAGCAAAAAAATCTTTAATTTCATTCATAAAATATTCTTGATCACAGTCATTCATCTTATTTAAAATGAGTTTATAATTAACATTTTTTTCATTTTCTAAAATATAATCAATTTTTTTAATTTTAGCCATTTTAATAACTTCAATACACATATCACATGGTTTTAGTGTTACTAAAAGATTACAATCACTTAAATTCCATGTTTTTAATTTTTTAGCGGCTTTTTGTATAGCAACAATTTCTGCATGCAAAAGAGGATTATTATTTTTCACTCTCATGTTGTATCCAGTAGCAATAATATTATTATCTTTTTCAATAATACATGATACTGGAACATCACCATTTTCAATTGCTTTTTTATTTAATTTTTTTAAGATATTAATTTTATTCATACAAACAAATTTTCGCACCTTTATATAAAAAATATGTGCACATGAGAAACAAATTTAAGGCTGCTATCTTCCGATTCTGACCTGTTTCACTTATTTCCCATTGCACAAAAATATTTTATATTATTTTATTTTAATAATCAAGTATTATTTATTATTATTTATTATTTTATAATAGAAGTTAACATAATATTAATAAAATTATTTCCCGGGAAATAATTTTAGAGCTGTCATATACAATATTTTTACATGAAAAGCATTTGTAAATATTATATCATTGATACAAATGTAAATAAATTGATTATATAATTAAAGTAATTGTAAATTATTTTTAACATTTAATATAATAATTATTTCAAACTATATGTTCCACGTGGAACATATAGTTACATTACTAATAGATAAAATTTTAAATTATGATTTTGTAAGAAATTAATTAAATTAGTTGTGCCTATAAAAATAATGTTCCACGTGGAACATTATTTTTATAATTATATTTTTATTATATAATTATTTCCCGGGAAATAATTTTCAAGTGTAATTTAATTATTAATAAATAATAATTAAATATTTCTATAATGTATAGATGGGTGTGAAATAATATCTAATTTCAATGTTCCACGTGAAACATTGAAACTACAAAAATAAATTATTAGTACAATAATATATATATATCAGATATTTATAAATTCGGATCAGATTCTTTTATTTAAAAATATACAATGTTCCACGTGGAACATTGTATATTTAGATTTTATTTATTAATAAATTATTTCCCGGGAAATAATTTTGAGTATTTTTAATGTTCAACGTGGAACATTAAAAAAGAAGATTACTCGTTCTCATCTTCTTTTTCTTCTTTATCAATTACTGAGATAGAAGCTACTTCATTATTATCTTTTAAATTAATAAGTCTTACACCTTTTGTAACTCTACCCATCTGTGATACTGAATCAACACTTATTCTGATAATCATTCCATTTTTAGTAATAAGTAATAAATCTTTATCATTATCAGTTGCTTTGAAACTTACTATCTTTCCATTTTTTTCTGAAATATTTAGAGTTTTAACTCCTTTGCTTCCACGTTTTGTTTGTCTATATTCATCAATTACTGTTTTCTTTCCATATCCCTTTTGAGTAACAACCAATAATAATTTGTTAGGATCTGATATCTCCATACCAACACATTCATCATCTGTTAGATTAATTCCTCTTACACCTGCAGCAGTTCTTCCCATGATTCTAATTTCATTTTCGTCAAATCTTGCCATTCTACCGTTTGATGAACACATTAATACTTGATCTTCACCTGTAGTTTTTCTAACTGAAATTAATTCGTCATCTTCTTTTAAAGTAATTGCTATTTTTCCAGTTTGTCTAATGCTATCAAATTCGCTTACTAGCGTACGTTTAACAAGACCTTTCTTGGTTGCAAATAGCAAACATTTGTACGTATCATCTTTACTTATTTTAATCATTGCATTAACTCTCTCATCTTTATCAATAGGCAATAAATTAATAATAGGTAAACCTTTTGCAGTTCTAGAGTATTCAGGAATTTTATATCCTTTTAATCTATATACTTTTCCTTTGTTAGTAAAGAATAATATATGATCATGTGTATTTAATGATATTAATTGTTCTACGAAATCTTCTTCTGTAGTTGTCATTCCTTTAATACCAACACCACCTCTATGTTGAACTCTATAAGTATCTTTAGTTATTCTCTTTATATAATTTTTGTTAGTAATAGTAACTATTATTTCTTCTTGTGGAATTAAAGACTCATCTTCAATATATTCTATTGCTGTGTTATCAATTGTTGTACGTCTTTCATCTGCGTATCTATCTTTAATTTCCAACATTTCTTTCTTAATAATTTGTAAAACTTTTTCCTCGCTAGCTAAAATTGATTTTAATTCTTCAATTTCTTTTAATAATTCAGCTAGTTCATTTTCAATTTTGTCTCTTTCTAATCCAGTTAATCTTCTCAACTTCAATTCAAGAATTGCTTCTGCTTGAATCATATCTAATCCAAATTTATCTATTAAATTTGTCTTAGCTTCTTCATCAGTTTTAGCATTTCTAATAATTTTAACAACTTCATCTATATGATCTAAAGCAATTTTATAACCTTCTAAAATATGAACTCTCTTTTCATCTTTTATTAAGTCAAATTTTGTTCTTCTTATTATTACTTCTTTTTGATGATCAATATATTTAGCAATTATATCTTTTAATCCAAGTGTTTTAGGTGTTAAACCATCTAATACTAAGAATATAATTCCGTAATTTACTTGAAATGCAGTATGTTTATATAAGTTATTTAATACTACTTGTGGATTTGCATCTTTCTTTAATGTAATTGTTATTTTTACACCATCTTTTAAGTCTGTATGATAATCAGATATTCCATCAATTACTTTTGTATGTACTAGTTCTGCTACTTTGTTTTTTAGTTCCATTGTATTAACTCCATATGGAACTTCAGTAAATACTATTGTATTATGTCCTTCTGACTCTTCAATTGTTGCTTTACCACGAATAGTTATTGAACCTCTTCCAGTTTCATATGCTTTTTTAATTCCTGAATTACCAAGAATTATACCACCAGTTGGAAAATCTGGACCTTTAATATGCTCCATTAATCCAAGAACATCTATGTCAGGATTATCAATATATGCTACGCATCCATCTATTACTTCTCCAAGATTATGTGGTGGGATATTTGTTGCCATACCAACAGCTATACCCATTGATCCATTTACTAAAACATTTGGAAATCTTGATGGAAGTACTTTTGGTTCTTTTCTTGTTACATCAAAGTTATCATCCATATCAACTGTATCTTTATTAATATCTCTTAATAATTCTAGTGATATTTTTGCTAATCTTGATTCGGTATAACGCATTGCGGCTGCTCCATCACCTTCAATATTACCAAAATTTCCGTGTCCATCTATTAACATATATCTTTGATTAAAATCTTGAGCCAAACGAACCATTGCTTCATATATAGATGAATCACCATGTGGGTGATAATTACCCATAACTTCACCAACAGTTTTTGCACTTTTTCTATGAGGCTTATCTGGTGTATAACCTGATTCATACATTGACCATAAAATTCTTCTGTGAACTGGTTTTAAACCATCTCTTAAATCAGGAAGTGCACGTGAAGCAATTACACTCATTGAGTATTCCATGAAAGATGTTTTTACTTCATCAACTATATTGTTATGGTCTAATCTATCTCTTTCATGAAAATATCCACTGAAGTTATTATTATCAATATTTACTTTATCAATATCTTCAATTTCTTCTTCGATATTTTCATTTTCTTTATTATCTTCTTCCATTTTAAACCTCCTAAATATCTAGATTTTGTACATATCCAGCATTTTCTTCAATAAATTTTCTTCTAGGTTCTACTTCATCACCCATTAATTTTTCAAATATTGCATCTGCTGCGATACAGTCTTCAACCGTGATTTTTCTAAGTACTCTTTTATTAATATCCATTGTTGTTTCATTTAGTTCTTCAGCATCCATCTCTCCTAAACCTTTCATACGTGCAACTTCTGCTCTTGAACGTATATTTTCAGGAAGAGAATTCATATAAGCATTAAGTTCATCATCATTAAGAACATATTTTCTAGTTTTTCCATGCATAATTCTATATAAAGGTGGTTGTGCAGCATACACGTGTCCTGCTTCAACGATTGGTCTAAAAAATCTATAAAATAATGTTAATAATAGTACTCTGATATGTGATCCATCAACATCAGCATCGGTCATTATTATTATTTTGTCATATCTCAATTTTGATAAGTCGAAATACTCACCAATACCCGTTCCAAAAGCTGTTATTATTGTTCTAATTTCTTCATTTGCAAGCGCTTTATCTTGTCTTGCTTTTTCTACATTTAATATTTTTCCTCTTAGAGGTAAGATTGCTTGTGTCATTGAATCTCTACCTTTTTTAGCAGATCCACCAGCACTATCTCCCTCGACAATAAATATTTCAGATATTGTTGGATCTTTACTCTTACAATCTGATAATTTACCAAAGAAATTTGTTGTAGCCAAATCACTTTTTCTTGTTGCTTCTCTTGCTCTCTTAGCTGCCATTCTAGCGTTTCTCGCAAGTATAGATTTTCCTACAATAGTTCTAGCTTCGTCAGGATTTTCTAATAGAAATTGTTCATATCCTTCCGCAAATACACTATCAGCTAAATTTTTAACTTCTGAGTTTCCTAATCTTCCTTTAGTTTGTCCTTCAAATTGAGGATTTGGATGCTTACAAGATATAATCATTGTAAGTCCTTCTTTTACATCATCTATTGTTAGATTTTCATCTTTTTCTTTTAATATATTATTTTTTCTTGCATAACTATTTGTAACTCTTACTAATGCTCTTTTAACTCCTTCTTCATGTGTACCACCATCATGAGTATTAATATTATTTACAAAAGAATAAATGTTGTCATTATATCCAGTATTATATTGAAATGCTACTTCAAATGCTATTCCATCTTTTTCTCCATTCAAATGAATAACTTTTTCATGAAGAGGTGTTTTTCCTTGATTAATGAACTTTACATATTCACTAATACCACCTTCATATAGAAACTTATCTCCTTGTGTATCTTCTTCATCTCTATCATCTCTTAATGTAAGTTGTAATCCTTTATTTAAGAATGCCAATTCTCTAGTTCTTACTTTTAATGTTTCATAATCATATATTTCTGAATCAAAAATGTCTGGATCAGGTTTAAATGATACAGTAGTACCGCTTCTATCTTTATCACATTCTCCAATAACTGTTAATTTTTGGACAGTTTTTCCACCATTTTCAAACTTTGTTTCATATATTTTTCCATCTTTATATACTGTAACTGTAACCCATTTTGATAAAGCATTAACAACTGATGCTCCTACACCATGAAGACCACCACTTACTTTATAGCCTCCGCCTCCAAATTTTCCTCCAGCATGAAGAACAGTATAAACTGTCTCTACCGTAGAAATACCTGTTTTTGGATGTATACCGACAGGAATACCACGACCATCATCTTTAACGGTAATTGAATTATCTTTATTAATAATTATTTCAATATTTTTACAATATCCAGCTAAAGCTTCATCAATTGAGTTATCTACAATTTCCCATACTAAATGATGTAAACCTTTTAAATCTGTTGTTCCTATATACATACCAGGCCTTTTTCTAACTGCTTCTAATCCTTCTAATACCTGTATATCATTTACTCCATATTCTTCCTTCATCATTTCACCTTCTCATCTAAGTTAAATATTTTAGCTTTTTCTATTATTTTTTTATCTATATTTTTTAAATCTGTTGTTGTTATAAATATTTGTATGTTTTTATCTAATGATTTAAATATATTATTTCTATTTTTCATATCTAATTCACTGAATAAATCATCTAATAATAAAATTGGTTTTATATCATAATTTTTAATAAAAATATTTACTTCTGATAATTTCATTGCCAAAATTATTAATTTTTGTATTCCTTGTGAACTAAATTCTTTACAATTATTTTCATTTTGATAAAATGCATAATCATCTCTATGTATTCCAAAATCTGTCATTCCTAAATTTATTTCTTTTTTCCTGTTTCTTTTTAATTCTTTTATTAATTTTTCTTTATCATTTAATTTATAATCAGATTCATAATCAATTTTTATTATTTGATTTTTTATATAGTTTTTAAATATATTATTAATATTTTCATTTATTAAATCTATATATTTCTTTCTATAATTATAAATTTTAATACCTTCATCTACTATTTTTTCATCCAAAATATCTAAATATCTTTGATCTAAATTACTATTTAACATTATTTTTTTTAAATAGTCATTTTTATTTCTAATTAAATTATTATAATTATTTAAATAATATATATATTCTTTATGTAATTGAGATATCTGAATGTTTAAATAATTTCTTCTTATGTTAGGAGAAGATTTTATTAATTTTAGTTCATCTGGAGATAATAAAATAATTCTATACTGAGAAATGAAATCACTTAATTTACTCTGAATTTTACCATTTATTTTTGTTTTTTTACCATTTTTATCAAGATATATTTCTAAATTTTTTTTAGGTAAATAATCAAAATAATATATTTTAATCTTAAAAAAAGATTCATTTTCTTTTATAATTGAACTTTCATTAGTTGTTTTAAATGATTTAGCAAGACTTCCTAAATAAATAGCTTCAAGAATACTCGTTTTTCCTATTCCATTTTTTCCAATTATAATGTTTAAATTTGAAAAATTATCAAAAATTTTTTTGGTATAATTTCTAAAATTAAGTAATTCAATTTTTGTGATATTCATTTTTAGACCTCATTTTTGACCCCAAATTTTATTTTTTATCTTTTTATGTACTCCTACACACAAATTAATTATATCACAAAATAGGTATTAAAAAAAGAATAATTTTTAAAAATTACTCTTTTTTTCTGTTCTTTCTTCAAGTACATATTTTAATCTTGTTGCTCTTAAAATTTGATTACTTAATGACCCATACGAAATATTAAATTCAATCATGACTCCATTTTTAAATAAGATTGCTGATTTATTAGAATTAATTTTATAATATTTATCAATAGATTCTAGATTTATCCAAGAACAATCCATATTTTCAGGAGAAATTGTTGGAAAAAATATTACTTTATTACTTTCTTCAACTATTATTGGAGGTTTATGTGTAATACCAAGTAATTTTTTAGTTCCATCTTTTCTTCCTTGAAATGAACTTCCAAAATATTCACAACTATGTTCCATAATTTCAAGAGTTGTATTATTAATAATATATTCATCTCCATTTTCAATTATTTTGGATTGCTGGTCATTTATTGGCATAATAAGTTGTGTATCATAATTTATTTCATAATTCATGAATTTTCCCCCTTTCTTAAATAATGCCACATACAATAACATAATGTGTCTGTCGAAATTTGTTGAATTATGTCGAACATATAAAAAAATTAAAAAAAAAAACGAAAATTCGTTTTTTAGTAAGTTTTCATTGGTAAAACTAGTTCAATTAACTCACTATTATTTACTTCTTTTAAAATTATTGGACTTATTTCACCATTTAATAAAATATATACATATTCATTATTAAACACTTTTAATGCATCTAACATATATCTAACACTAAATGAAATTTTAATATTATTTTTTAATTCATTTTCTATTTGTATTTTATCTTTTCCTTTTCCTTCTAAACTACTAGCACTTATTATTAACTCATTATTATTTATTTCTAAATCAACGATATTTTTTTCTTTAGATTGAGTTAAAGATGAAGCTGTATCTAATAAATTATATAAATCTTTTAAATTGGCTTTAATTTTATATTTAAATTCTTTAGGAATAGAATTATCAGTATTAGGATATGTCCCATTTAATAAAGATGTTTGAAATATTAAATTTCCAAATTTAAATAAAGCTTTATTTGAAAATACATGAATTTCAATCTTATCTTCATTATCTATTATTTTTGATAATTCATTTATATTTCTAGCAGGTATTACTATATTAATATTCTCACTATATATTTGATTTAAATTAATACTTACTTTTGATAATCTATATGAATCAGTTGCGACACACTCAAACAAATTTCCTATTAATTTAATGTTAACACCAGTTAAAAGAGGTCTACTTTCTTGTAATGAACATGCAAATGATGTATTATTTATTATTTCTTTAAATTTTAAACCATCTAAGATAACAGGATTTTTAGATTCTTCTAAATTAATATTTGGAAAATCTTCTTCATTAAAACATGGAAAATTATAAATACCCCCTGTTTCAGTTTGAAATGATACTTCATTATTTTCAAAATTTTCTACTATAATATTTGTATTTTGTAATTTACTAATAGTTGTTAATAATGTTTTTCCATATATAATAGTACATCCTGTTTCTTCTATATTAATAATATTCTTTTTATCAATAAAATTTCTAATAGTAATATCATTATCTGTAGCAGTTAAATATAAACCTTTTTTTGTTAATTCAAATTTAATTCCATTAAGTACAGGTATTATATTTCTTGTACTAAGTGCTCTACTTACATAATTTAATCCTTCCATTAAAATTCTTTTTTCAATAATCATTTTCATAATAAAATCCTCCTTTATTTTTTTTATTATTTTAATATTATTATAGATGTTAGTTTGTTAATAACTTCTTATTTTTATTTTATTTTCAATATTTTTTAGTGAATATTATTATGTTAATTTGTTAGCAATTATTCACATATTTTATCTTTTAATTTTTTTATTTCTTGTTGTAATTGAAAATTATTTTTTAATTCATTAGATATCTTTTCATAAGAATATATTACTGTTGAATGATCTCTTCCTCCAAACTCTAATCCTATTCTTTCTAAACTTTCATCAGTCATATTTCTACTTAAATACATCGCTATAGCACGTGCATCAGTAACATTTTTCTTTTTCATTTTACCTTTTAACATTGCAGCATCTAAATTAAAGTATTTAGCTACAATTTCAATTATTTTAGAAACAGAATTAGTTCTATAAACATTTTTAGGAACAAATTCTTTTAATGCTTCTTGTGCTATTTCTAGTGTAACAATAGGTATATTAAATGTTGCTTTATATGCAATTATTCTTACAACTGCGCCTTCTAAATTTCTAATATCACTACCGCAATTATTAGCAATATAATCAACAACATCATCATTAATATCTAAATCATAATTATTAATTTTTATTTTATTTCGTATAATATTTTTCTTTAATTCTATTTCTGGTGGATTAATAGATTCAGTTAATCCCCATCTAAATCTTGTTTTTAATCTTTCTTCTATTTTTTTATAATCATTAATTGATGTATCTGAAGCAATAATTATTTGTTTTTCATTTTCATATAAACTATTAAATGTATTTGTAAATTCTACTTGTGATTTAGGCATATTTTCTAAAAACTGAATATCATCAATCATTAAAACATCAACATTTCTATATTTTTCTCTGAAAGCTTCTAAATATGAAAGATTATTATCGTTTTTATTCTTATAATTTAAAATAGATCTATAATCAATAGTAAATTGTTCTGCTGTAATATATAAGACTTTTTTATCAGAATGGCTAACAATATAATTACCTATAGCATGCATTAAATGAGTTTTACCAAGTCCACTTTTAGCATATATAAAATATGGATTATATAATTTACCAGGATTTTTAGCTACTGATAAAGCAGTTCCATATGCTAATTTATTAGATTCTCCAACAACAAATGTATCAAATGTATATTTAGGATTAAAATTACTACTATAATTATATTTAGACAAATCATTTTTTTCTTTTTTAGTTTCAATCTCATCAATATTAACAATTTTATTATCTAATAAAACTTTATCAATATCTTTATCAAATACATATTTTATTTCACAAGTATCATTCGTAATATCATTTAATATTTCTTCAATTATATCATTATAATTTTTATTAATATTTTGAAGTAATAATTCATTTGAAGGAATAACAATAGTTATTTTTGAATTTTCATATGAGTAAAGTCTAAGATCTTTAAAAATGTAATTAAATGACATTAGAGAAACTTTAGATTTTATTTTAGTTAAAAATTTTTCCCATATAGCATCAGTACTCATATTATAAATTCCTTTCTCAAATACTTCTAATAAAATTATAAATCATCCATTTATAATGTCAAAGTAAAAAATTTTATTAACATTTATATTAACAACAATTGTTGATAATGTAAACATTTTTTTATTGAATTTATAGGTATTTCAATAAGTTATCCACAATATCAACAAAATTTTATTAACAATTAATTTATAATGTTGATAATTTGTTAATAATTATTTTTTAAATTGTTAGTGAATTGTTAATATTAATAAATAGAAGTTAACATAATAATTAATAAAAATTGACAATTATAAATGAATAGTATATAATCTAACTCAGTAATTAAGAAAGGGAGGAAAATTATGAAAAGAACATTTCAACCTAATAATAGTAAAAAAAGTAAAACATCAGGTTTTTTATCTAGAAGAGGTAGTTCAGTATTAAAATCAAGAAGAGCAAAAGGAAGAAAAGAATTATCAAAATAAATAAATTACTTTAAATTAAGTAATTTTTTTTATATAATATTATTCGAAAAGGAAATATTATGAATAAAAAATATATTATAAGGAAAAATCAGGACATCGAAAAGATTGTTAAAAATAATAAAAAAATAGTAGGAAAAAACTTTATCATATATTATGAAAATAATAATCTTAATTATAATAAATTTTGTATTAGTGTGAGTAAAAAAATTGGAAAGGCTAATGTAAGAAATTTATTAAAAAGAAAAGTCAAAGATATATTAATGAAAAATAATATAGATAGTTCTTATGATTATGTTATAATATTAAGGAATGGTGTTACCAGTCTAACATACATTGAAATGAAAGAAGAAATAATTAATTTATTGAAAGGAAATATAAAATGAGAAAGAAAATATTAATTCTTATATTAATCTTATTTACATTATCAGGTTGTACTAAAAGATTTAATATAAAAGATGAAGATGGTAAGAATCAAAAATCATATGTCTCAAATATTATTTGTAAGCCAGAAAGTGAAGAATTACAAAAAATATATGAAGATAATAAAGATAAGTTAATAGTTGATTATGATAAATTACCAAGATGTCCAAAGTTAAAAATTAATTCCGGTGGTTATGAAGGATTATGGACGTCTATATTTGTAAAACCACTTGCATGGATTATTGTTAAAATAGGATTATTAGTTAAAAGTAATGGTCTTGCAATTATGATAGTAGGTTTTCTTTTAAGAGCAGCAATGTTCCCTCTATCTAAAAAATCTACAAACATGAGTGAAAATATGAAGAAAGCTCAAAAAGATTTAGATAGTTTAGAAAGAAAATATAAAGATAAAAATGATAAAGAATCAATGATGGCTAAGAGTCAAGAAATGATGGTTATATATAAAAAACATAATATTAGCCCAATGTCAGGATGTTTATTTGCATTTTTACAATTACCAATATTCTTTGCTTTTTTAGAAGCAGTATATAGAGTTCCAGCTTTTTTTGAAAATAAATTTTTAGTTTTCAATTTAGGTCAAACCCCATTAGAAGGATTTAAAGCAGGTAATTATTGGTATATTATTCTTGTATTATTAATTATAGGAGCAACATATTTATCATTTAAAAATATGAATATGAATGGTAATGCTGAACAAGCAAAGCAAATGAAGATGATGAGTACATTTATGATAGTATTTATTTCAATGATTTCATTTACTTTACCAACTTCAATTGCATTATATTGGATTGTTTCAAATGGATTTACAATAATACAAAATTTAATATTAAAGAAAGGTAAGTTGTAGTATTATGGAGAAGTACAAATTTCAAGCAAAAAGTCAAGAAGGATTACTAGATAAGGCACTTAGTGAATTAAATCTTAAAGAAGAAGACGTATTAACAAAAATGTATGAAGAAAAAGGTGGATTATTTAGTGGAAAAAAATATACACTAGAAGTAGTTAAACTAAGTGATGTAGCAGCATTAGGTAAAGAAATATTAGAAGAACTATTAAATAATATTGGTATTAAAACTAATATTGAAACAAAAATAAGAGAATCACAAATAAAATATGAAATATTTTCACAAAATAATTCAGTATTAATCGGTAAAAAGGGACATATATTAGATTCAATTCAAACATATTTAAGACAAGCATTATTTAATGCAATTGATTTATATGTTAATGTTTCTGTAGATGTTGAAAAATATAAAGAAAAACAAAATTATTTCTTAGAAAAGAAAGTTAAGAAAATAGCAAGAGAAGTTACATTATCAAAAGTAGATGTAAAACTAGATCCAATGAATTCATATGAAAGAAAGGTTGTTCACTCAGCACTTCAAGGATTTAAGTATATTAAAACTGAGAGTGAAGGGGAAGAACCAAATAGATGTGTTGTTATAAAATACGTTGAGAATAATGAAGAATAAAAGTACTAAAATGCTTTTATTCTTTTTTATATTGTGCTATAATCTAGCGTGAAGAAAAAGGAGGAGAATATGGAAGATACTATAGCTGCAGTGGCAACATTAGTAGGTGAAAGTTCTATTAATGTTATTAGATTAAGTGGAAAAGAATCTATTAGTATTGCAAATAAAATATTTTCAAAAGATATAAGCAATGTAAAATCACATACTGTACATTATGGTTTTATTTTGGAAAATAATGAAAAAATAGATGAAGTATTATTAACTGTATTTTTATCTCCTAAAACATTTACTAGAGAAGATGTAGTAGAAATAAGTACTCATGGAGGAAGTACATCTGTTAATAAAGTAATGGAATTATTATTATCAAATGGTGCTAGACTAGCCGAACCAGGTGAATTTCTAAAAAGAGCTTTTTTAAATGGAAGAATTGATCTAACACAGGCTGAAGCCGTAAGTGATTTAATTAATTCTCAAAGTGAAAGTTCAAGAAAAATGGCTATAAGAGGAATAGATAAAACAATATTCAATATAATAAATGAATTAAAAGAAAAAGTTTTATCATTAATAGCTAATATTGAAGTAAATATAGATTATCCAGAATATGAAGATGCAGTTGTTGTAACTAAAGAAATGATTAAAGAAAATACTGAATATATAAATAATAAGATAATTGAATTGTTAAAAAATAGTAAAAAAGGATTACTAGTTAAAAATGGTTTAAAAATAGTTATAGTAGGTAAGCCAAATGTAGGTAAAAGTAGTATATTAAATTCATTATTGAATGAAGAAAAAGCAATTGTTACAGATGTTAAAGGAACAACAAGGGATATAGTTGAGGGAAATTTATTAATTGAAGGTATAAAAATTGATATATTAGATACAGCAGGAATAAGAAAAACAGAAGATATTGTTGAAAGTATAGGAGTATCTCGAAGCGTTAATGCAATAAATGGTGCGGATTTAGTACTATTTGTTATTGACAGTAGCGATGGTTTTACTGATGAAGATGAAGAAATATTAAATAAAATTAATAATAAAGAAGTACTTGTTATTTACAATAAAAGTGATTTAAATGAAAATTACACAGAAGTAAAATTAACAAAATATAATCATTTAAATATATCAACTTTTGATTCTAAAAAGATAGATAAATTAAAAGAAAAAATATCAGATATATTTGATTTATCAAGTATAGCAGAATCAAATTACACATATATTTCAAATGCACGTCAAATAGCTTTATTAAATAATTGTGTAGACATTATTAAAGAAATCAATAGTGCTATAGAAAATAATTTAGAAATTGATATGATTGAAATAGATGTAAAAAGATTATGGGAAAAATTAAGTGAAATTACTGGAGATGTAGGTAGTGATGATTTAATAAATGAAATATTCAGTAAATTTTGCCTAGGAAAGTAGATGATATTATGAATTATGACATCATAGTTGTTGGTGGAGGTCATGCTGGTTGTGAAGCATCTCTTTCTTGTGCAAGAATGGGAATGAAAACATTATTAGTAACTACTAATCTTAATAATATAGCAGATATGCCATGTAATCCATCAATTGGAGGTTCTGCTAAAGGAATAGTTGTAAGAGAAATAGATGCATTAGGTGGAGAAATGGGATATTGTGCTGATAGAACATTACTTCAAATAAAAATGTTGAATGTTAAAAAAGGACCTGGAGTGCGTTCTTTAAGAGCACAAGGTTGTAAAGTTAATTATCCAAAACAGATGTTGAATACATTAAATAATACAAAAAATTTAGAATTAAAAGAAGATACTGTAAAAGAACTAATTGTTGAAGACAAAACAGCAAAAGGAATAATTACTGAATCTGGTGAAAATATTAGTTCAAAGATAGTAATATTAACAACTGGAACTTATTTAAATTCTGATATAATGTGTGGGCACAATAAGTATAAAGGTGGACCTCATGGTGAAAAAAATTCAATGTTTTTAAGTAAGAATTTAGAAGAAAATGGAATTAAATTAATTAGATTAAAAACTGGAACGCCTCCTAGAATACTAAAAAGTAGTATTAATTTAAATGAAGTGAAAGAAGAACTAGGTGATAACGAATATTTAACATTTAGTAATTTTTATCCTGCAACATATGATATAGATAAACAATTTCCATGTTATTTAACTTATACAAATAAAGAAACACATAAAATAATAATGGACAACTTAGATAAATGTGCTCTTTATAGTGGAATGATTAAAGGAGTAGGACCAAGATATTGTCCATCAATTGAAGATAAAGTAGTAAAATTCAATGATAAAGAAAGACATCAAATATTTTTAGAACCTGAAAGAAGTGATGATATTGAGTATTATGTTGGTGGATTTTCTACGACAATGCCTCACGAAATTCAAGAAAAATTGTTAAAGACTATGGATGGACTTCACGATGTAGTAATTACTAAGTATGGTTATGCTATAGAATACGATGCAATAGATCCTCTTCAATTAAATATGACATTAGAAAATAAAATAATTAAAAATTTATATACTGCAGGTCAAATAAATGGAACAAGTGGATATGAAGAAGCAGCAGCACAAGGCTTGATGGCTGGAATAAATGCTGTACTAAATATACAGGGTAAAGAACCATTTATATTAAAAAGAAACGAAGCTTATATAGGTGTATTAATTGATGATTTAATAAATAAAGGAATAACTGAACCTTATAGACTACTTACTTCAAGAGCAGAATTTAGATTATTATTAAGGCATGATAATGCATCATTAAGATTAACTAAATATGGAAGAAAAATAGGGTTAATAGATGATGAAAAATATAATATCTACAAAAATATGTTAAATGAAATAAATAATTTAAATAAATATTTAGAAGAAACATATATTACTCCAACAAAAGAAATAAATGAATTTTTAGATTCTATTAGTTCATCAAATATATATGGAAAAACATCACTTAAAGATTTAATAAAACGTCCTGAAATAGAAATAAAAGATATTCTTAATTACTTTAATTATAAATTTGATGATAAAATAGCGGAAATGGTACAAATAGAAATTAAATATGAAGGCTATATTAATAAAACAAAAAATGAAGTAGAAAAAATGTTAAAATTAGAAGATAAAAAAATACCAAGTGATATAAATTATGATAAAGTATCAAATATAGCTACAGAAGCTCGTCAAAAATTATCAAAAATAAGACCATTAACAATAGGTCAAGCTTCTAGAATAAGTGGAGTTAATCCATCAGATATAACAATGCTACTTGTTTATTTAAAAAAGGAATATAATAATGAATAAAGAAGATTTTATAAATGAATGTAAAAAAATAAATATAGAAATAGATGAAGAAATATATTTAAAATTTGATAAGTATTATAATTTACTTGTTGAATGGAATAAAAGATTTAATATGACTACAATAACAGAAAAAAAAGATGTCTTTTTATTACATTTTTATGATTCATTATGTCTTTCTAAATCAGTTGATTTGAATAATTATGAAAATTTATGTGATTTTGGAACTGGAGCAGGTTTTCCAGGACTTGTTTTAGCAATAATATTTAATAAATTAAATGTAACCTTAATAGAATCTAATAATAAAAAATGTGTATTTTTAAATGAAGTAATTAAGGAATTAAAATTATATAATGTTGAAGTTATAAATGATAGAATGGAAATTTATAGCAAAAAGAATACTGAAAAATTTGACTTAATTACTTGTAGGGCAGTTACTTCCATACCAATAATATTAGAATTAAGTATTAATTCATTAAGAATAAATGGACTAATTATTCCATTAAAATCCAAGTGTGATGATGAAATTAAACAATATTCATATTTAGAAAAAGAATTAAATATTAAATTAATTGATATAATTTCATATAATTTACCTATTAATAATGCTATTAGAACAATACCAGTTTATAAAAAAGTAGGTAAGAATAATTTAAAATATCCAAGAAATTATAATATTATATTGAAAAATTATAAAAATAAATAATATTCTTGATTAAATAATAAAAATGAATTAAAATGGTAATAGAATAGGATAAAAAGGAAAAGGCTATGGAAGAAAATAATAGTGAAAAAATTTATTATATAAATGTAGAGGATATATTGCCCAATAGATTTCAACCTAGGCTTTCTTTTGATGAACAAGAATTAAATAATTTATCTGATTCTATTATCAAATATGGAGTTATTCAACCAATAGTAGTTAGAAAAATTGGCGAAAAATATGAAATTATAGCTGGAGAAAGAAGATATAAAGCGGCGTGTTTAGCTGGATTAAAATCCATTCCAGCAGTTCTTAACAATACTGATGATAATACTAGTGCAGAAATAGCATTACTTGAAAATTTACAACGAAAAGATTTGTCCGTAATTGAAGAAGCTCAATCATATAAAAAATTAATTGATAGAGGATTTACTCAAGAAGAAATAGCTTCTAAATTAGGAGTAAGTCAATCTTCGATAGCAAATAAAATGAGATTATTAGTTCTTCCTAAAGAAATAAAAGATGCTTTATTATATAATCAAATATCTGAAAGACATGCTAGAAGTTTATTATCATTAAATAATGAAGATTTACAAAAAAGTTTATTGAAGAAAATAATTAGTGAAAAATTAACAGTTAAGCAAACTGAAGAAGAAATAAATTTATTATTGATGAGGGATAATATTAAACAAGAAAACTATGTTCCTGAAGAAATTCAAAGGTTCTTAAGACCTGAACCTAAAGTTGAACCAAAATCAGAAGAAAAAGAAGAAACAATTGAGTACTTAGATATTGGAATGCAAGAAAAAATAGAAAGTCCAGAAGATAATAGTATAACTGAAATACCAACAGAAGAAAATGTAAACATTTCGTTAAGTAAAACAGAGTCTTATAACGAAGAAATTAATCCATTCCAATTACATAATAATGAAGAACCACAATATATTCCAGATGAGGTAACACAGAAAGAAGTTGAGAAAGTAAATCCAGGAATAATGTATGGTGATCTAAATAATATGATAGATAGTTATGTAGTTGGAAAAGATAAAATAAAAGTAAATAAAATTGAATTAGTTGATAGATATCAAATAACAATTGAAATAGAAAAGTACTAAATAGTACTTTTTTTATAGACTCTTTTTTGATATAATTAATTTGATAGAAAAGAGGTAAGTATATGGGATTAATTAAAGCGCTAGTAAGTGCTGCATCATCTACATTGGGTGATCAATTTAAAGAATTCGTTACATGTCCAACAATTGAAAAAGATGTTCTTATTCAAAGAGGAGTAGTAAACCATGGAAAAGGAAATATTAATCCTACTGAAGGAGTAATATCAAACGGAAGTGGAATTGCTGTACCACAAGGAATGGCAATGATGATTATTGAAAATGGAGAAGTAAAAGAATTCACAGCAGAAAGTGGAACTTATACATTTGATACAGGAAGTGAACCAAGTATTTTTACAGGTGGACTTGGTGAAGGAATTTTAAATACTATTAAAACAATTGGAAAGCGTTTCACATATGGTGGACAAGCTGCAAAAGATCAAAGAGTTTACTATGTAAATTTACTAAATATTACTGGTAATAAATTTGGTTCTCCACAACCAAAGAAAATAACAGATGAAAAATATGGTATGTTAGAAGTTACATTCTTTGGAGAATATGCATTTAAAGTAGTAGATCCAGTTTTACTTGTAAATAGTGTAATCGGAGCAAATCCAAAAGACACTGTAACATATGATGAAATAATTGGAACACAATTACAAGCAAAATTTGTTGAAAAATTAACTCAAGCAATATCTATTGTAATGAGAAAACATAAAGTTTCATTTGGAGATATCGGACTATATAATAGTGATATTTCCGATGAAATGAACACATGTTTAGATGAATCATGGAGAAAGAACTATGGACTTGAAGTAACAGATGTTGCTTTAGGAGATATTAATTTAACTGATGAATCAATGGTTAAAGTTAATAAGATTGATGAAGCAACAATCTTCTCTAATAAGAACTTACAATCTGGTTTAATGGCTTCAGCATCTGCAGATGCTTTAAGAAATGCATCAAGTAATGCTAATGGAGCTATGATGGGATTTATGGGGATGAATATGGCATCTGGAGCTGCTGGATCAATGATGAGTGCAGCAAATCAAGGATCAGATGTTCCATCATATAATCCAGGAAATCAACAACCAGAAATGGGAACATTATTTTCAAAACCTGAAGAAAAAGTTGAAGAGATGGTAGAAGAAAAGCAAGTTGAAGAAGAAACAGAGGAACAAAAATCAGAAGAAAAAACTTGTTCAAATTGCGGCGCAGTAGTTACAGGTAAGTTCTGTAGTGAATGTGGAACAAAAGTAGAAGAATAAAAAAGAGAAAGAAATGAGAAATCATTTCTTTTTATTTGCAACAAAAATTTCTAAATAAGAGTCATAATCATATGTTGGTTCAGTACCTTTTTCATAATAACAAACAAAACCATTTTTTGATACTTTTCCACTAATAGGATCTATTATTGATGCAGTAATATCACTTGGTATTTCATACCAAGTTTTATTATTATCATTAATATTATTTATAGTTTTTGCCCATATTTTTTTTGTAATTTTTGACTCAGAACTCTTAACAGGAGAGTTGTTATCATTACCAGCCCAAACTAACACAAGATAATCCTTATTATATCCAACTGTCCAATAATCAGTACTTGTACTTCCACTCTTTACAGCATATTTACTGTCTAGTTCATTAGACACACTTATAAGAGTAGGTGAAGTATAATTAACCAACGAATAATTATATGTGGAAGTTAATAAATTATTTAAAATATACACATATTTTTTATTAAGTATGTATTCATTTTCATATTTATACTCATATAATACATTATTGTTTATATCTGTTATTTTTTCAATTAAATGAGGATTTTCATGTTTACCTTCATTTGCTAAAGTTATAAATCCATTACTATAATCAATTATATTTATTTCAGTTGTTCCTAAAGCAGATGATGCATTTTCAGAAACTGGAGTATTTATTTTTACTTTTTTGATTGTTTTTGATAAAGAGTCTTCTCCTAAAAAAAGATGTGTTTTTAAAGCATATACATTATCTGAATATGCTATCGCAGCAAGCATAGATATATTTTTGTTTGCATATATATTACCAGCATTTTTAGGTGAATAAGATATATTTCCAAGATTAAATGTTGTTTTTTCACTTAAAAAATTTGTTGAAGGAGTAAAACCTTGTTCTAAAGCGCTATAATAAAGAAAAGGTTTAATTGTTGAACCCACTTGTCTTTTAGAGTTCACAGCTCTATTATATTGTGATTTTGAATAATCTTTTCCTCCAATTAAAGCTACTATCTTTCCTGTTTGAGGTTTAACAACTATAGATGCTACTTCCATACTGGTATTATTCATTTCATTATTAATATTATTTTCAAGTAATTTTTGAGTTTCTCTATCAAGATTAGTATATATTTTTAATCCTTGAATTTCTGTAATTGAGTCTGGCATATTTTTAATATTTTTGAGCTCATTTAATACTGCATCTTTATAATAATTCAAACTAGATAATTCTGTTTTATTATTAATACCATAAAAAGTTAATTGTTTATTATAAATATTATTCATTTCTTTTTTAGATATATATTTATTTTTAACCATTGAGTTTAATACATCTTTTTGTCTTTTTTTTGCATTATCATAATTTGTTATAGGGTTATAATACGTTGGATTTTTAGGAATACCTACTAGTATACTTGCTTCTTCTAATGATAAATCTTTAGGTTCTTTATTAAAATAATATTCACTAGCTGCCTTTATTCCATATTGACCTGATCCAAAATTAATCGTATTTAAATATCCTTCTAGTATTTCATCTTTTGAATAATGAGTTTCAAGTTCAATTGTTAATATTGCTTCCTGCATTTTTCTTTTTAATGTTTGATCAAAAGTTAAATATAAATTTTTAACATATTGCTGTGATATAGTAGATGCCCCTTGTTTTATTTTTCTGCTGGATAAATTAACAATTAGTGCTTTAAGTATTCTTAAATAATCAAAGCCTTTATGACTATAAAAATTTTTATCTTCTATAGATATAATAGCATTTTTAACATTATCACTTATATCTTCTAATTTAACAAATTCACTTTTTTCTTCATCATCTAATATATTATTTAAAGAAGAATCATACATTATAATACTATTTGAAGTATTAATATTAAACTTTGGAGTTATAAATGCATATACATAAAAACTTAAATTAATTACTATAAATGTAAAAAATAAAAATAAAAAAATTTTAATAAGAATAATGATTTTTTTCATATATTTTTGCCCATTATTTATTATGCTAAATAAATATATAAAAAATACTTGATTTATTAAAAAAAATAAGTATAATTTTAATGGAAAGAGAAAATAATTGCTTTGAGGAGGCTACAAAAAATATGAAATTTAAAACTATAAATAAAGAAGATTTAGAGACAATGTCTTTTGATGATATTGCATATGTTATTTTAAAAGAAAAAGGTAAAAAAATGAAAGTTAGTGAGATTTTTAAAATAATATGCAATGTTTTAAACTTAGGAGATGCTGCTTTTGAAGCACAAATAGGTGACTTCTTTTCATTAATATCTACTGAAAAAAGATTTATTCAGTTAGAAAAAGGATATATTGATTTAAGAGAAAACCATACTTCTGAAATTAATATTAATGAAATTGAAAATGAACTTGAGGATGATATTCCAACAGAAGAAGTACAAGAAGACGAAGATGAAGAAGATAAAGAAAATAATTATTATGATGATATAGATGATATGGATGATGATAATCCCGATGATGATTATAAAGATTTAGTAATTGTTGATGAAGGGTATGAAGACGAAGTAGATTTATAGCTGATTTTTCTGAAATATTGTAATAGAAAGGAAAAAAATATGAAAGAAAGATTAGATAATATAAAAGAAAGATATGACATTTTATGTCAAGAATTATTAAAACCAGAAATATATGAAGATTATAAAAAAATGCAAGTAATACAAAAAGAAAAAAACTCTTTAGAAAATATTGTACTAGCATATAATAATTATAATACAGTACTTGATGATATAGATGCAGCAAAAGAAATGGCAAAAGATCCAGAAATGAAAGAATTTGCTAATGAAGAATTAGATAAACTACATTTAGAAAAAGAAAACTTAGAAAAAAAATTAAAAGTAATGTTATTACCTAAAGACCCAAATGATGAAAAAAATGTTATTGTTGAAATTCGTGGAGCAGCAGGTGGTGATGAAGGTAATATTTTTGCTGGTGATCTGTTTAGAATGTATTATAAATATGCAGAAAAACAAGGATGGAAGTTAGAAGTCACTCATGAAGTTGAAGGAGAAAGTGGAGGGTATTCTCAAATTGAATTTATGTTAAGTGGTGAAGCTGTGTATTCAAAGATGAAATATGAAAGCGGAGCACATAGAGTTCAAAGGGTACCAGAAACTGAATCTGCTGGTAGAGTACACACTTCAACAGCAACAGTTCTTGTTATGCCAGAAGCAGAAGAAGTAGAAATAGAAATTAAAGATAGTGATATAAGAGTAGATATAACAAGAAGTAGTGGGGCTGGAGGACAATGTGTAAATACTACAGATTCTGCTGTTAGAATTACACATATTCCAACTGGTATAGTTGTTTATTGTCAAGTTGAAAGAAGTCAAATAAAAAATAAAGAAAAAGCTATGCAAATTCTTAAAACAAGATTATATGATTTAAAACAAAGAGAACAAGATGAAAAACTTGGTAATGAAAGAAGAAGTAAAATTGGTACTGGTGATAGATCAGAAAAAATAAGGACTTATAATTATCCACAAAATAGATTAACTGATCATAGAATCAATTATACAGTAATGCATCTTGATAAGATAATGGAAGGCGATTTAGAAGATTTAATTCAAGCGCTTATTGCCGAGGATGAAAAAATTAGAATGGAAGAAAGTAATGCTTGATAGAATAATAGATTTAGGAATTTCAAAAAGAGAAGCAGAAGAATTATTAAGGGTTAGTAAAGATATTGATGAAGATTATAATAAATTATTAAATAATTATCCTATTCAGTATTTAGTTGGATATGTTGATTTTTATGGATATAGAATAAATGTTAATGAAAATGTTTTAATACCCAGATATGAAACAGAGTATTTAGTTGAGAAAACAATTAATTATATTGAAAAAATATTTAATAGCAAAGTAGATATTTTAGATATAGGAACTGGATCTGGAGCAATATCAATTGCATTAAAAAAGAATTTAGATTCTAATGTTACAGCAGTTGATATTAGTAAAGAAGCACTAACTGTTGCTAAAGAAAATGCAGAAATTAATGGAACAATAATAAATTTTATCGAAAGTGATATTTTTTCAAATGTTTATGGTAAATTTGATGTTATTATAAGTAATCCTCCATATATTAGTGAAAATGAAAAGATAATGGATAGTGTAAAGAAATATGAACCACATCTTGCATTATATGCAAAGAATAATGGATTATACTTCTATGAAAAAATATTGGAAGAATCAAAAAGATATTTAAATAAAAAATTCATTATTGCATTTGAAATAGGATGGTGGCAAGCAGAGGCTATATGTAATATAGCAAAGAAATATTATAATGATTCAAAAATAACAGTAGAAAAAGACTTATCACAAAAAGATAGATATATTTTTATAATTAATGAATAAAAATTAAATAAACCAACCAATATTAATTTGAAAGGTTGGTTTTTTTAATGAAAAAAGTATTTTTAGGAGTGTTTATAATTTTTGTAATAATATATTTATCAGATAATACAAATAATTTAACTGAGGATGCTATTAGATTTAGAGTAATTGCTAACAGTAATTCTTCGACTGATATTATCATGAAAATGAAAGTAGTAAATACACTGTCTAAAATATTATTTAAAGAAGAAAAAAATATAGAGATGACAAGAGAGAATATTATTAGCAATATTGAAAATATTCAAAATAATATAGATCAAGTATTTAATGAGAACAATTATAATATGAATTATAATATAAGTTATGGTATGAATTATTTTCCTGAAAAAAAATATAAAAATCAAGTTTTTAAAGAAGGAGAATATGAAAGTTTAGTTATTGAAATTGGAGAAGGAAAAGGTAATAATTATTGGTGTATTTTATATCCGCCTCTCTGTATGATAGATGATAATTTTGATTATGAAGAAGTCAAATATGATTTTAAATTATTAAAAGTAATAAAAAGTTTATTTTAATGTAAAAAAAGACCGATTTCATTGATAAAATCTAATTTTAATAGTATTATTAAATTAGAAAGGCATTGGTGTATATGTCAAAAATAATTATTGATGGTAACTATGAATTATCTGGAGAAATTAAAATAAGTGGTGCTAAAAACAGTGCGGTTGCTCTAATACCTGCAGCTATACTATCAAAGAATAAAAGTATTATTTATAATGTTCCAGAAATAAGAGATATAGATTATTTAATAAAAATAATGGAATTATTAAATTGTAAAGTCGAGCATAAAAATGATGCACTTTATATAGATTCTTCAAAAATAGAAAATAAACCTATACCAGAAGAACTAAGTGTGCAAATGAGAGCATCTTATTATTTTATGGGTGTTCTTCTTGCAAAATTTGGCAAAGTTGAAATATCTTTTCCTGGTGGATGTAATATTGGGGCAAGACCGATAGATATACATATAAAGGCATTTGAAGAATTAGGTGCTAAAGTAGATATAGTAAAAAACAGATATACTATTACTGCAGAAAAACTAATAGGTAAAAAGATATATTTTGATTTTCCTAGCGTTGGAGCTACTATTAATGTGATGCTTGCTGCAATTGGTGCAGAAGGAACAACAATAATTGAGAATGCTGCAATGGAACCAGAAATAGTAAATGTAGCATCATTACTAATAAATATGGGAGCTAAAATTAGAGGAGCAGGAACCAAAACAATAGAAATTGATGGCAATAAAAATTTAGATAATGGTGTAGTTGAAGTGTTTCCAGATAGAATAGAAAGCGGTACATATATAATAATTGGAGCACTGCTTGGGAATAATTTAAAAATAAAAGGAATAATCAAAGAACATATAGAAGCTCTTTTAATGAAAATTAAAGAAATTGGAATTGATTATAAAATTGATAATGATACATTAACCATTTCAAAATGCATTGATATAAAATCTACATATGTTAAAACATTAGTTTTTCCTGGTTTTCCAACTGATTTGCAACAGCCTATAACAACATTACTTACTCAAGCAAAAGGAAAATCAATAGTCGAAGAAACTTTGTATGAAAATAGATTTAAAAATACATATGATTTAAATAGAATGGGTGCAATTACAAATATTTTATCTTTAAATAAATTAGAAATAATTGGTCCAAGAAAATTAAAAGGAACTAATGTTATTGCAACAGATTTAAGAGGTGGGGCATCATTATTAATAGCTGGGTTAATAGCCGAAGGAACAACTACAATAGATAATAGTGAATATATATTAAGAGGATATGGGGATGTAATTAATAAGTTAAAAAATGTAGGTGCCCATATAGAGATTTCTGAGGAATAATGAGTAAAAATAATTAGTAATATTTATTAGGTGATTATATGAAAAAAATAAATATTTTAATTATTTTTTTATTTGCTTGTTTTTTTGCAATAGTTATATATAGTAAATACTCTAATAATGAGAAAAATATATTAATACTTGGTGATAATTATTTAGTAGAATTAGATAATAAGAATTATTTATTTTATTTAAAAGAAAAATATAAAAATATTAATGATAAATTTATATTTGAATTCAAAAAATATAGTGATATAGAAAATGATATTAAAAATAATTATTATTTATATAACAAGGGAGAAAAAATGTATTTAAATGTAGAAATACAAAAAGCAGATATTATTATAATAAATGCAGGCAATAAAGAATACATGTCAAAATGTAATAAAAATGAAAGATTAATTAAAGAATATATTTTAAAAAAATATTATGAAGTAAATAATTTAATAAAAATAATAAATAGGTTAACTGATGCTAAAGTAGTAATAGTTGGAAATTACTGTTCTAAATTTAATCCTATTATTTCAGGTAAATTAAATGGTTTATATTCAGAAAATTATATTAATATGTATGATATATACAATTTATATAAAAATAATAATTTTGAATATAATATATACAATAAAATAAATAATTATGTAAAATAACAATTAATTCTTGATTTTATTATAAAATGCATGTATAATACACAATGAAGTTATTTCTATAACTTGGTATAAGTTATGGCGAGGAGGAAAATATTATGAAAAAGGGAATACATCCTGTACAAAAAGTATGCAAAGTTAAATGTGCATGCGGAAATGAATTTGAAGTAAAATCAACTAAAGATGAAATTCAATTAGAATCATGTAACAAATGCCACTCATTCTATACAGGTAAATTTAAAACTGTTAAGACTGGTAATGTACAAAAATTCAAAGACAAATATGGAATCACTGATTAATAGTGATTTTCTTTTAGGATAATTTATGAAGATAAATAATGAAGAGATAAATATAGATGATTTAGTAGATCAAAAATATATGCATAAAGAAATAAATAATAATATATTTTTATCTGATTATCAATGCGAAGTATTGTTAAGTTATAACATAGATCCATATAAATGTGGTTCTATAGAAGAAATATTATTTCAAATAGATGAAGTCTTAGAAGATGATTCGGATGCAGATGAATTAGAAAGCATCTCAAGGGAAATAGCTGAATTTAACTATTATGCAAACACAAACAAGTAATTGAATTATTACTTGTTTTTTGATATCATATTATTATGAAAAATAGAGGAATGATAGTTATAATTATTAGTACAATAATATTTGTAATAATATCCATATTTTATGTACTTAGTTTAAAGAATTTTGATAAAAATTTGTTAAACCATAAATGGTATCATTATAATAAAAAAAGTGGATATACTGAAATATTATATATTAATGATGAAGAAATGATATATTATAAACCAAATAGTGATAATCAAACAGATGATTATAGTTTTTGTAGTGATTATAAATATAATAAAGCTACAAGAACAATACAATTTGATTGTGGAAAAAATATTGTAATAAATGATATAAATTCTTATAAATTAGATGTGAAAATAGATAATGAAGAAAATATTTTTTTTAAAAGTGCAGCATATTCAAAAGAATATGAATTTAGTAAATATTTTCATATGACTACAGACGAATATAAAAATAGTAAGAAGCAAACATTAGATATCATTAAAATAAATGAGAATAAATTGTTAGAAGTTATAAATGATAAAGAATATTCAAAAATTATATTTTTAGGAGATAATTGTAAAAATTTAGAATGTGCTCTTATCTACGATGTTATAGAAAAATGGATTAGCTATTCAAAAAATATTTATTATTTTGATTCGAGTAATATGAGTATTGAATTATTATCTAAATTAAATACTCTAGATAACAAATTTGATGTAAATAAAAAAACATATGATTACATATACCCTTCAATATATGTCGTAAGTAATAATAAAATAGTAGATAATTATAAAATAATATGTGATGGATTTAGGTGTACTCAATATTATAATAAATGATAATCAAAATATGATATAATTATTTAGTCGAGAGGAAAAATATATGAAGAAATATATATGTACAATTTGTGGTTATATTTTCGAAAGTGAAGAAATAAAAGAAGATTTTATTTGCCCTATGTGTAATGCAACTAAAGATAAATTTAATGAATCAGAACCTATATATGATAATTTAGATTCTATTATTGATTCAGTATTAGAGGATGCATTAAGTGATAAAAAAAGTAAAATTATAAATGATACTTTAGAAGATAAAAAAGTAAGAATAAGTGACAATAATTATTGTATTTCAAGAATAGTTGAAAAATGCATCAATTGTGGTCAATGTAAAAACACTTGTGAAAATAAAGTAAATATTTCTTATGATTTAAATAAGTGCAAAGAGCCTATATGTATAGGATGTGGTCAGTGTATATTAAATTGTCCTACTGGAGCTTTGATACCAAAATATTGTTATAAAGATGTTAAGCAAATTATAGATGCTAATGAAAAAATAGTTGTAGCATTAATTTCTCCAGCAGTTAGAGTAGCTATAGGAGAAAACTTTGGACTAGAAAATGGAGAAAATGCAGAAGGAAAACTAGTAGCTGCTTTAAAAAAAGTTGGATTTGATTATGTATTTGATACTGCATTTGGGGCAGATTTAACAATTTTAGAAGAAGTTGCAGAATTTGCATCTAGATTAACAAATAAAAAGTCATTTCCACAGTTTACAAGTTGTTGCCCTGCTTGGGTTAAATATGCTGAGATATATCATCCTGAACTTTTAGATAATTTATCAAGTTGTAAAAGTCCGATTGGTATGCAATGTGCAATAATAAAAAGTTATTTTTGTGAGCAAAAAGGGTTTGATCCAAATAAGATAGTAACTGTTGCTATTACGCCTTGTACAGCAAAAAAAATGGAAGCGCGAGAATATACCATAAATATAGATTATGTTATGACATGCAGTGAACTTTCAATTTTATTAAAAGAAGAAAATATTAAATTAGAATCATTAATAGACGAAAAATTTGATAGTATAATGGGTGAAAGCAGTGGCGGAGGAGTAATGTTTGGAACAACTGGTGGCGTATGCGAATCAGTTATAAGAACATTATATAGAATTATGATGAAAACGAATCTTAAAAAAGATGAATTGGTTTTCACTTCGTTAAGAAATTATGATGGTATTAAAACTGCAACAATCAATATAGGTGAATATAAACTAAGAGTAGCGGTTGTACATCAATTATCAAATCTTGAGGAATTATTAAAGAATAAAGAATATAAGAAATATCACTTTATCGAAGTAATGAATTGCCAAGGAGGCTGTGTTGGTGGTGGTGGACAACCTTTATGTCCAATAAAAGATTTAGATAAATATAGAGAAGAAAGATCAAAAGGATTATTCAATATAGATAAACAAAGAGCAAAAAGATGTGCACATGATAATGATGAATTAAAGAAATTATATAAAAATTATTTACATCAACCTTTAAGCGAAGAGAGTTTTAAACTATTACATACGACGTATAGTGATAAGCATTATTTACTCGAAGATAAGTAAATTAAGATGTCATTTTACAAAAAATGACATTTTTTTAAAAAAATTTAAAAAAAGAGTTGACATGTTTTTTAATATTTGATAATATATAAGTGTCCAATAGATAATTAGTTTTATTTATATTAAATTTTTATCTATATATTTTATATTTATACTTAATTATTTATTATATTTATTCTTAACTAATTATTTTAGTGAAAAAATTCTATATAAATTTCTTATTTATATAAAATTATATTATTATTTATTTTTCAATATATATTTATAGTTAATATTAATTTATTGATTGTTTATATATATTTTACTTAATAATATAAATTACCATATATAAATATTTAATTTTTCTTAATCAATTTAAGAAATAGAATACTTATCTACTAAGGACAAATGTTATAACGTTGAGAAAGTAAAACTCAAAATGATAAGAAATTATGCTAAATACTGATAATATTTAGAGATGTTTATATTAATTAGGTTTTTTATAATTTAAATTAATTTTTAAGTTATGATTAACCTCTTCTAATATAAATGATTCATAGTTCGTTTTCAGAAACTCGAAACAATCATGTTTTATCAGAACTGGTTGTTTTTTGGTGCAAAAAAATGTATTATTATTATGGTGATAACATGAGATACTATATTATATTTGGTATTACTTTAGTAATAGCACTAATAATATTATTATATCCACAGAAGTATCTAAATAGATTTAATAATAAAGTAACAATTGATTATAGCACTATTGTAGATACAAATAATGAATTGTGGGTATATGAAATTGACAATGATAATTTAAAATTAGATAATCAAAATGATAAAAAATGGACTTTTAAAATTAATAAAGAGGGTATTACAAAATTAACATTTTATTATGATAAGAATGATGAATCTCAAAAATATAAGATTTATTATAAGTTTGAGATAAAGAAAAATAAAATATATTGGATTGAAGGAAATGCAATAGGATTGTTAGATTATCCTAATCCTTATTAAATATACATAATTATATAAAAATATGTATATTTTTTAATAATTATATGTTATTATTATAGTGTAAGGAGAGTTTAAAATGGAACCATATAAGGCACAAAAATTACCGATTAAGTACAATTTCTCTGATGAATTATTAAGACTTTTATGCAATGCAAGAGAAGCATATGGGGAATATAAAGGATATTTAAAAGATATGTCATATGATTATAAAAGTTTTTTAGAAACTGCATTTATCAATGACACATATTATTCTTTCAAAATTGACAATAGCAAATTAGAAAAAGAAGAAATGTTTTTAATACCATATAAAAACAAATCTAATGACACAATTATATTTAATAATATGCGATTAGCATTACTTGGAGCTGTAACATTAACTAATGGAAATAATTATGAGATAGATCATTTTAATAAGATAAACAAAATAATGTTCAATAATTGTTCTAAGAATAATAAAACTAAGGGAAGTGGACATTTAAGAAAAATACAAACCTATATTTTAAAACCAGGATTAGCTGGCTCAAGCGTATCATTTATACCCCCAGTACATACGGAATTAAATGGATATATGAAGAATTTATGTGATTATATGAATAACTATTCAAGTGAAATATTCTTAGATACATGTATTACTCATTATCAAATAATGAGAATTCATCCTTATGTTAGTGAAAATGGAAAGCTTGGAAGAATGTTTATTCCAATACAAATATCACACTATAAAAAAGAAACACCTATATTGTTTATTAGTGAAAGCATAGAAAACTTAAAAAATACATATTTTACACTTCTGAGTAATGAATCTGATAATATTGAGGCATTTATAAAATTAATGTTAGAATGTATAATTGATCAATGCAGTATTAATATTAAAAGAATTAAAAAACTTAATAAAATATATCAAGAAGATTTAGAAGAATTTAAAAAAGTAATCGGAGGAACAACTATATATAAGGTATACCCTTACATTTTAAAAAAATTATGTTTTACAACAAATGATGTTGTAACAGAATGTAAATTACATATAAATTCAGTAAATAAAGTATTAAATAAATTAGTAGAACATGGATATTTAACTAAAGAAAAAAAGAAAGGAACTAATAGAGTTACTTTCTCATACAATCATATGTTAGATGTGTTTTCTAAATAATTAACAATATCAACATAATAAGGTAAATTTTTACATATATCTTCAAAGTAAAAATGAGCCTTATTTTTACTTTGATTTAATTTTATTATAAGGTTGTCGAAACTAAGCTTATTAATACTAATGTATTTTTTTAAAATATTTATATTTTTAATATATTTATACATAAATAACTTTTTAAAATTATTTATATAGAAATCTTTATTGTCATAGAAATATATATTAGACAATAGTATTTTATTATATTTATTATCTAAAGTTAAATCAATAATATATCTAATTTCTAGTGAATTAATGTTTAATAAACTTTTTATAAAACTAATATAGTTGTCTAGATTAAATATAAATTGCTCAATTTGAAAAATATTATTTTTATGAATTAAGTGTGAGTTTACTTTAACTATTTTATTATTGTCAATACGATTTATTAATTTACTTATACTTTTATTTTTTAATAATGCTTTAATATCTGAAGAATTATTTATGCAATCTTTTAATAATATAGAATTAATTCTCATAATTATCCTCTAATAATTTAGTAATTGGAATATTTAAAACTATTGATATTTTATATAAATTTGATATGCTAATACCTTTTCTTGTCTTATTACTCTCTAAACTACTTATATGTGAAACAGAAACATTAATTAATTCAGCTAATTTTTCTTGAGTCATCTTATGACCATTATTATTATAAAGTTTTCTATACTTTTTAATATTTTTACCTATTATACAATTTAATTTTTCTTGATTCATGTTTTCACCCGCTATCAAATATATTATAGAATAATATTTATATTTTGTATAGTACAGCATTACATTAATAATATTCAAAACAATGTAAAATTATCTATAGGTGATATATATGACTAAATTTAAAAGAGAATTTAATTTTGATGAAAATATTATTGAAACAATAGCATATAATGTCATAAAATACAGAAAAATAAATGGAATCACACAAGAGCAACTAGCAATTGATATTGGTGTATCCCCAGAGTTTATTAGAAAATTTGAAAGTACTAAAGGTAGCGAAGGATTATCATTACTATCTTTATATAAGATATCAATTGTTTTAGATACTTCTATTGAAAAGTTTTTTGAAAGTATAGAAATTAATGATTAATAAAAAAACTATCTATAGGAACTTCTAATACTTTACTTATTTTATACAAATTATAAACACTTATTCCTTGATAAGTGTTTTTACTTTCTAGGTTACCAATCAGTGAAGTAGAAACATTGATTAGTTTAGCTAAATCTTTTTGAGTCATATCTGATTTAGTTATACTATGTAATTTCCTATAATACTTTATATTATTTCCGATTATAGAATATAATTTTTTTTCACTTTCAAATTTATATACTTCTTCCATAATAACTCCTATTAATATTTTGCCAAAATTTAAATTTTTTAACAATTTACTCAAAATGATAAAAAAACACTCTTAGTGATATTTTTAAATAATAGGATACTTTTTTCTTGAAAAAAAGGATAAAATAGTGTATCATTATTAAGCACGCACTTAAGGGGTGGTAATTTATGGAAAAAATAATAAATTTTGCAGTAGTAGCTCATGTAGATGCTGGAAAAAGTACATTAGTAGATGCATTATTAAAACAAAATGGTGTATTTAGAGAAAATGAGCAAGTAGTAGATTGCGTTATGGATAGTGGGGATTTAGAACGTGAACGTGGTATTACTATAACTGCTAAGAACTGTGCTATTAGGTATAAAGATTATAAAATGAATATAGTGGATACCCCAGGACATGCTGATTTTTCTAGTGAAATAGAAAGAATTATTAAAACAGTTGATACTGTTGTATTATTAGTAGATTCAGCGGAAGGACCTATGCCTCAAACCAGATTTGTTTTGAAAGAAGCATTAAAGAATGGACTTAAACCAATTTTATTTATAAATAAAATAGATAAAAAAGATGCTCGTGCCGAAGAAGTAGTTAATATGACTTTTGATTTATTCTGTGAGCTTGGTGCTGATAATGAACAATTAGATTTCAAAATAATTTATGGTGTTGCAAAACAAGGGATAGCAAAATATGATGAAAATGATGATAATAATGATATTACTCCATTATTAGATACTATTATTGAAACTACTAAACCTTTTGAAGGAAATGAAAATGATCCATTACAATTACAAATATCTTCACTTGATTATGATGATTATATTGGAAGACTTGGAATAGGTAGAATCAATAAAGGTAAAATCAAAGTTGGACAAACAGTTGCAATATCAAAAAATGATGGCACTTTAACTAAAGAAAGAATTAGTAAAATATTTATTAATGAAGGCATTAAGAAGAAAGAAGTTAATGAAGCATATTATGGAGATATAGTAATAATCGCAGGATGCCCAGAAATTTCCATTGGCGATACAATCTGTGATGTTAATAAAATAGATCCACTACCAAAGATTGAAATAGAAAAACCAACTCTATCTATGAATTTCTTAGTCAACACTAGTCCATTTGCTGGAAAAGTAGGTAAATTTGTAACTAGTAGACATTTAAGAGATAGATTGATGGCAGAACTTGAACGTAATGTTGGATTAGAAGTTGAAGAATTACCATCAGGCGATGGATTTAAAGTATCTGGGCGTGGAGAATTACACTTATCTATATTAATTGAAAATATGAGAAGAGAAGGCTATGAACTTAGTGTTTCTAAACCAGAAGTAATTTTCAAAGAAATTGATGGAGTAAAGTGTGAACCATACGAAAAAGTAATAATTAATGTTCCAAATGAGTATAGTGGTACAGTTATTCAAGATATCAGTGAAAGAAAAGGTACTATGGAAATTATGGAACCAGCTGAAGAGAATTATGTACGTCTTGAATTTAGTTGCCCAACTAGAGGATTAATTGGATATAGAAGTTCATTTATTACTAATACAAAAGGTGAAGGTATAATGGTACGTAGTTTTGATTCATACAAACCATATGCTGGTGAAGTAAGTGGAAGAAAGAACGGAGTTCTTGTTTCAATGGAAACTGGAAAATCATTTGGATATGCTCTTTATAACTTGCTAGATAGAGGAACTATGTTTATTGAGCCTGCTACTGATGTATATGCCGGAATGATAGTTGGAATTCATAATAGGGAAAATGATTTGAATGTTAATCCATGTAAAAATAAAGAATTTTCAAATACTAGATCTTCAGCTAGTGATGAGGCAATTATTCTTCCTAGACCAAAAACATTCTCACTAGAAGAAGCATTAGAATTTATTGAAAGCGATGAACTTGTAGAAGTAACACCTGATGCTATTAGACTTAGAAAGAAAATACTTGATGAAAAAGAAAGATTTAGAAGTAATAGATAAAATAAAAATGTAAGAGTTTTCTTACATTTTTTTAAATTTATTTAACACTTTTGCAGTAATAAATATTATTTCATCACTATTTTTAATTGCATATTTTTTTCCTATTGCTTTTCCTCCAACTGTTAATGAGGAAATAATTGAACTTATAAGCAATGTAGTTATTACTATAGATATATTTAATTTTACAGATATATTAATTGCAAGTATTGCTCCCATTGAGCCACTTACTATTCCGCAAATATCTCCAATCACATCATTACATATGCTAGATACTCTATTAGCATTTTTTATTAAATAGACACCTTCTTTAGAACCTCTAATTTTTTTAGCACTTTTTGCATGAAAAGTTGCTTCATCTCCGGTTAGAACGGCAGTACCAATAATATCAAATATTATTCCAATAAGAATAAATAATATACATATAATACTTAGAAGAATAAAATTATTATATTTTTGAACTATTGCATTAGATGCACTACTAAAAATTAAGGCTATAAAAAAAGTCATTAAAAATGCTTTTGGAATCCAATTGTCCTTTTTCATTTTTGATAACTCCTTATTATTAGAAAATAGCATGGAATACTATAAATTAATTTTACGGCTTTGGTCGAGTTGAATTTCTCTAGTATTTACCCTTAGTTACCTGTAGGCGATTTCTCTTTAAAAATACTAATCATCAGTTGCCTTTTATGATCACTCGATCACCACTTAGTCCGCACTTCAATCTTTATAATATAGACACACTAGAGGTTTTCCCAAACAAACATAAATCACTTTTATTCGCTTTTGCAATTTATTTTTCAATTTTTATATCCCAACAAATCACGCACGACATGTGTTTTCATATAAAACGATCTGATAAAAGGATTCGGATATATGCCATTATATCTTTTCCTTAAACCTAAAATTATATATCTGCCCCAATCTGGGCGAAAGAAGCATAACATATAAAGTATCTTTTTACACAATTGATGGATTTTTAGCCCCATCTTCTAGTGGTATGTTTGACTAGCATAATGCTCCATACACATAAAATTATATCAAATTTACGTTTTTTTGTCAAATTTGATGTAAAATTATATGCTACTATATTGACTAATATTCATTTTAAAAGAAATATTTTTTCTTTCTTTTTCTTTCTTTAATTAAAGCTATTGCTGTAGAAGAAAATTCCATAATGTTTCCTATCATACATACATAAGCTTTACATTTATAATTGTAGTATAGCCATATAAGAGCGCAAAAACCAAAAGTACTTTTAAATATTTTTGGGTTTTTAAATGTTGCCGAAATGGTATATGCTAATGTGATAATGATTGGTATTAACGATAATAATCCATCATAATTAAAATATCCTATAACAATTATTATAGTACAAAGTATAATTGGAAAGATGATTGGTATTTTTGTTTTAGTTTCGTCAAATTTATAATATATTAAATTTCTTGCAATAGCGACTCCATCCATATAAGCAGCAGAGAAAGCACCTAATAATATGTATTGAGTACAATAAAATAAATGTGCTAGTGATTGAACTAACATCATATGGTTTTTCTTTTTAAAATGAACTGATATAGTTATTGCAATAATAGCTAATATACCTATAATTTGTGCTAGTAATATTTCCATACTCTTTTTACTCCTAGAATAATTATAATATTAATATTTAAAAAATGGAATATTATTTCAAAATACATTATCTTGTGATATAATCATTTTATTGAGGAGATGGCATTATGAGTTTAATTAAAGAAACAGAAAAATATGTAACAGATGTAATTAAAGAATGCGGATTTGAAATAGATAATGTAGTATTAGAACCATCTTCTAGACGTGATTTGGGTGAAGCACAAATTAATGTGTGTATGGCACTCGCTAAAAAATATGGTAAGAATCCTCGTGAACTTGCTGATTTAATTGTCAGTAAATTTGATGATAGGTTCACAAATGTTAATATAGCTGGACCTGGATTTATTAATGTTAGTTTTAATGAGAAATATTTATTACCTTATTTAAATAAATCAATTAGTGATTTTGATAGTTTAATTGATAAGCAAGAGGAAAAAACTATTATAGTTGATTATGGTGGAGCTAATGCTGCTAAGGCGCTACATGTTGGACATATGAGAACTGCTAACATTGGTGAAGCATTAAAAAGATTAGCAAAAGTTCTTGGAAATAAAGCTATAGGAGATGTTCATTTAGGTGATTTGGGGCGCCAATCTGGAATGGTAATATCTGAAATAAAGAAAAGAAAACCAGATTTATGTTATTTTGATCCAAACTATAAAGGGGAATATCCTAAACTTAAAATAACTAAAGAAGAACTAGCTGAGTATTATCCAACAGCTTCAAAAGATGCTAAAGAAAATCCTGAGAGAATGGAAGAAGTAAGACAAATAACTGCTTGGGTAGATGAAGGAAAAGAACCATATATTAGTATGTGGAAAGATATTGTTGGAGTGTCTTGCGAAGTAATAAAAAAGACATATGATTATTTAAATTGTGATTTTGATTTATGGGAAGGTGAACTAAGTTCTCTTGAATATATAGAGTCAACTTTAAAAGTCCTAGAACCATATATGTATGAATCGGAAGGCGCTCAAGTAATAGATGTTAAAAAGGATGATGATAAAGTTGATATTCCACCATTAATAGTAATTAAAAATGATGGAGCAAGTATATATGCAACACGTGACTTGGCCACTATTTATAATAGAGTTAAAACTTATAATCCTGATGAAATATGGTATATTGTTGATGTAAGACAAGGACTATATTTTGAACAAGTATTTAGAGCGTCTTATAAATCAGGATTAGTAAGGCCAGATGTTAAACTAGCTCATTATTGGAATGGTACAATGAATGGTAAAGATGGAAAACCATTCAAAACAAGAGATGGAGGAGTATTAGAATTAAATTCTTTGCTTAGTCAAGTAAGAGATGAATTATCTAAGAAATTAAACAAATATGAAAGTGAAGAAGAAAAGAATAATATTCTTGATATATTAACAGTAGCAACTGTTAAATATGCTGATCTTTTACCATTTAGGACAACTGATTATATATTTGATATTGAAAATTTTTGTTCATTTGAGGGTAAAACTGGGCCATATATTCTTTATACAATGGTTAGGATTAAATCTATATTAAATAAAGTGGATGTCAATAATTGTGAAATTAAATCAATATATGGAAATACAGAAAAGGATATATATATTAAGATATTAGAATTGTCACGTACATTAGATAAATCATATAGTGAGAAGACACTAAGTTATATTTGTGAATATTTATTCGAGTTATGTAGTTTATTTAATAAGTTTTATTCAGAATGCAATATATTAAATGAAAGCGATAATGATAAAAAGCAAACATATATTGCATTATTGAGATTACTATATAATACTTGTGAAAAATTACTTGATGTTTTAGCAATTAAGATTCCTAAAAAAATGTAGGATGGAAAGGAGGTATTAAAAGTGATTGATAGAAAAGAATTAAAAGCAAGAGCAAAAGAATTTGCATTTAATAATAAATGGTTAATTTGGAAACCTGTATTAATAGTTGCTGCAATTATGGCGGTTGCTTCATCTGTGGGTGCATTATTTGGAGATGGAACTTTAGGAAAAATAGTAACTCTAGCACTTTCAATAGCAACTGTTCCACTTTTATATGGTGAGATTAGATATATTATGGATGCTATTCATGGTAAAGAAACTGATATATTTGAATGCTTAAAAGCTAAGTATAAAATATTTGTCCCACTATTAATCCTTTCAATTGTCGCTAGCGTATTAATAGGTTTGGCATCAGCATTATTAATTGTTCCAGGAATTATTTTGGCACTAGCATATTCAATGGCAGAATATATTGCTGCTGAAGCTGATGAAGAATTGGATGGAATTGAAACATTAAAGAAAAGTAGAGCAATGATGAATGGTCATAAATGGGAATATTTTGTTCTACAACTAAGTTTCATTGGGTGGATTTTATTAGGCGAGATAACACTTGGAATTGCATTTATATGGGTATTACCATATATGACAGTAACTCAAGTATATTACTACGATGAGTTAAAGAAATTGGAAAAATAATTTATTTTTAGTAAAAAGATATAAATATATATCTTTTTATTTTACAAAAAAATAATGTGAAAAATGTCGAATATTGTTGACATTTTTTAATTGTTTCCCTATAATTAAAGTATATATGATAGTAGAGATTTTTATCATGTATTGATTACTACTTTTCATAGGAGAGTATTTATGGCAAAAAACGATGTAGTAGTTAAAGCAAATAGAATTAGAGGGTGGCATAAGTTAGGTAGATTTATTAAACTTTCTGTATTTTTGTTGCTTTTGTTATTAATAGTTGTTTATATTGTTTTAAAGATTCTTCTTGATGATGGTAGTTTCATTGTCTCACTCGATAGAAATGAGATGTTATATAGTGGACTTGCGATGTATGAGACTTTAAATGATCCAACTCCAAAAAGGAGACTAAAGGCGGATGACTTGCAATTTATGGATAATATATCTATAAAGTGGCTTCCAAATGATATTACGGAACATGAAGGATCACACAATGGAAAAAATTATATAGCATATTCATTCTATATGGAGAATCAAGGACAAGCTATTCTTAATTACTGGTATTACATTATGATGGATGATGTTATTAAGAATGCTGATGAAGCACTTCGAATAATGATTTATCTAAATGATGTAAAAACTGTTTATGCTAAGGGTAGTAGTATAAATGGTGCACCAGAAAAAGGAACGGTAAAGTTCAGGGATGATGAAGACGGAACTATTATATTAGAACAAAGAAAAGACATGAAGGCTGGAGACCTTGATAAAATAACAGTTGTTATTTGGATTGAGGGAGACGACCCAGAATGTACAAATGCTCTAATTGGTGGACATGTAAGATTACATATGAAACTAACAGAAGAGCATAATAGTGAAACAATAAAAGAATTGGAGTGAGGCTTATGGCAAAAAAGAAAAATGATGAAAGAAGAAAAAGACTTAGATCATTGATATTATTGTTGTTTTTAACAGTATTAATGTTATCTACATCAACATATGCATGGTTTACTGCAAACAGAACTGTAACAATTGATCCAATTAATGTTCATATTGCTGCAAGTACTGGTCTACAAATATCTACTGATGCTAATGAATGGAAAACTATTATTAGCAACTCAGATATTAATAATGCTACTGCATATACTAATAATATTAATATGCTACCTAGTGAACTAAATCCAGTATCTACTAGTGGTACAGTTACAACTACTGATGGTGCTAATAAAGGATTAATGGAATTCTTTAAAGGTACTGTAGAAGGAGACTCTAACCAAGGTGGTGCATTAGCACTAACTACTGGTGCTAGATTAACTGAATCTAGATGGATTCAAGGCACTACAACTGGTACAAGCCCAGATTTTGTTGCATTTGATATCTTCTTAAAAGTTGATGAAGCTGCAACTGTTTATTTGGATAGAGGATCAGGCGTTGTAAATACTTCTGGTCATACACAAAAATACCTTGAAAATGCTGCAAGATATGCATTTGTAATTGAAGGAAATGGTGCTGCAACAGAAACACTAAGTACTTTACAAGGTTATAAAAATGGTACTTCATCAATTATAGTTGAACCAAATTATGATGCTCATACTCAAGCTGCTATAACTACAGCTAATCAGTCATATGGTATTACAGTTTCAACATGGAATTCATCAACTGGTCTTGCAACTGACCCAGTATCATACGTAGGAGTTAAAGCTCAAATTTCAAGTCCAATCTTATTACCAAGTACTAACCCACCAGGAACACCATCAAGTACATATTTTGAGGCTGTTGGTAATTCACATGCAACACTTGTAAGAACTAATGCCGCATATTCTCAAACTAATGATGCAACTTTCTCATATTATGGTAAAGCTGCTTCAGGAGCAACTGATTATTATCCAATATTCAGTTTAAGTGCTGGTGTTACAAAGATTAGAGTATATATGTGGGTAGAAGGTCAAGATATAGACTGTGAAAACTCAGCATCTGGAGCATATTTGACTTATAATTTAGGATTCACATTAGATGACCCAACAATAACTCATTAATAATTAAAAAAATGCAGGTTTTCCTGCTTTTTTTGTGCCATTTTTTAGCATAAAAAAGAAGCACAAAATATTGTTAATTCGACACTAATATGATATAATTTTAAATAGAATGGAAGAGTAGGAGTTAAATGAAGGAAAAGGTATTAAAACAACTTAAAGAAAGACGACTTATAATAGCAGTTTTTGTCCTATTTTTCCTTTTAAATGCAGTAATTTTATATAACACATTTAGTGAAAAAACAACATCCACTATTTGGGATGGAACTGTTGCCAAAAAATTTGCTTCTGGTGATGGTAGTATTAAAAATCCTTATATTATAAATAATGGTAGTGAGCTTGCTTATTTTTTTACTTTAATTAATAGTGAAGAATCAGTCCAATATTATGATAAATCTTATGAAATAAAAAACAACATTAATCTTGATGGTCATGATTTTTCATTTGCAAAATTCAATAAACCATTTAGTGGAGTATTAAATGGTAACGGATTTACAATTTCTAATTTTGAAATTAATAATTATTATCTAAATGATGTTGGCGACGAGGTAACTTTCTCATTGTTTGATTCATTATCTAACGCTAATGTTAGAAACATTAATTTTAGTGACATTATTATTAATGTTGATAATATTAAAGAGGAAAATAAAGAACTAGTCGAGCCTATTAAAGAAGAAACAAAAAACAATGATGGAAATAATGAAAATCCAGAAACAGATGATGTAAAAACACAAGAAGAAACAATTGATGATAATTTAAAAGAAGAAAAAAATGATGATAATGAAACTGGTGAAAAAACTGCAGAAGATGAAATAAAGGCACAAGAAAAAGAGAAAACACAAGAAGAACTTAATGTTGATAATGTAGAAGGAAACAATACGGATAGTGAACCTATTGCTATGCTTCTTGCTGATGATATAAAACTAGAAAATGCAAATGAAGATACTACATATACTAATGATGAAGGAAAAACTGAAAATAATGGTGGTAGTGGGGAAGAAGTAGCCTCTATTAAAGATGAAGAACCTGCAGAAACTAATAAAAAAGATGATGAGATACCTAACAATATTACAAACTCTGAATCTGATAATGACGTTAGCGAAAAGACTGATAGTATCGAGGATAATACTGATATTGAAACTGTAAAAGATGATAATGCTCCTGAAGATATACCTGGTGAAATTAAAGAAGGGAAAATAGAAATAACTAAAGTCAATGTTGCTTTAATATCAAGTGCAGATCATTCAACTATTAAAAACATATCAATTAATAACGTTAGAATTAATACAAAAGACATAGGCAAAGACATTTATTCAACTGTTTTTATTCTTTATGATAATCAAGAAAATGTCGTTCGAAATATTAGTATATCTGGTTCAGAAAGCACATTATTAAGTCCTTTATTAATTGGCAATTATGGTGGTTCAACTATTGAAAATATTATTTATAATACTACAACATTACCATTAATGGGAGATTATGATATTAAAGATAGTGATACTATGTATAAATATCGTGTTAACAATGAAAATAAAATAGAATTTAATAATAATTACTCAACAAAGGCAATGTTAGATTTGTTAAATGATGGTAGCGATATAAAATGGAAAATACAAGATAATGTATTTAAACTTCAAAACAATGGTAAAAATGAATCATCACCTAAAAGAGGAACTAAGTCATTAAGAGCTAATGCTCCATCTGCTCATAATAGTGGTACGGAAGGAACAGTAGTATATATAAATGAATATGAAAGCGATGCTAATTATTATGATGGATTAAATTATACTTACTCTTCTGATGGGACACTACCTACTACAACAAAGAAAAATATATATAACGATTCAAATTTAGTGTATATTGAAACACATTATTATGGTAGGGATTATCAAAATAGATATACAGGAGTTTTATCTGCAAGCGAAAATCATAATCAATTTGTTTACTACAAAGTATACCCAATTAATGATAATGGAACAAGCAGTAATACTTCGGATGATTATGTTGAGTTTGATTTGATAGATAATCCGTATAGTAAGAATCCTAATAATCGTGTATTCCAAGGTTGGCTAACTGATTATAGTGACGCTATAATTTCACTAGACACAGATATTTATGTTAGAAGTGTTAAAATACCTATTACTTATAATGGAACAACACCTGAAAACATCAATATCAATTTCTATGCAATTTGGGGTGTTGGAGCAATCACAACATATGCAAGTAGTTGGTCTAACACATTTGGTTATTTAGAAGATGATGGATTTCATGCTATTTCAGCTGTAACATACACGTATGACATAACAGGTTTTTATGTATATTCCAATATTCGTAATAACAACAATTATCCAGCGGGAGCAGTTGATGCTAATGGTAATCCATTAACTGGTAGATGTAGCGCTGGTTTATTTGGAAGATGTTATTTTTATGAACCTGCTACTGGTACATATAATAGCAATACAGATTATTATAAACTTGTTAATGGCACTATGACTATTTCAACTGTTCCAGCAACGTTAAATTATACATCAGAAATACCTGTTGGTGAATCTACTGCAGGATATTATAGAACTATAAATATTCCAAGAAACGGGTCATTAGTTGGATACTTTGATTCTGATGGCGATGTAATGACAAGTGGTACTTGTAACACTAATGGTGGATGCAATTATTATGAATTAATACAATTCTATGATATAAATAATAATCCTGAAGTTTATACTAATGGAGATATTCTATATTACAAAACAACTAGAGATACAAACATTGTAGTGATGGGAGGAAATATAACTGGTACTTGGGGAAGTTCTCAAAATAAACCATTTACTTTTACTGCTGTTCAAGGTAATACAAATAATATAAGTTCATATTATTGGGACGCAAGAGAACTAAGAATACTTGCTTATAATGATACAAAAATTGAAAATATGCGTATAAGAGGTGTGGATAGAATAGATGATGATACATCGCCTCAGGTACGTGGAGGAAGTAGATATAATTACTATACCACCCCAGCATATGATAGTATGTATTGTAACTATCATAATTGTAAGATAGGAAGAAATATTACATCATATAATAACACTACTGTTAGTTTTGATTACGTTATTGGTGGAAATATGAGTTCCGTAAGTAGTTCTAATATGGCCAGATACACATTTATAGTTGAATCAGGTATATATAATAACTTGGGATTAACCACTACAGGCGCTAATGCAAACTATTTGAGTTCGTTTACTCAATATGTTGATGCATATGGAACGTTTGGAAATGATTATGATAAAGTAACTGAAACAACACCTGCTACGTCTTCTAAATTAGATGTAATGTACTGTTTATCAGGATCATGGTTTGGAGACATAAAAGGAACTAATATTACCACTCCTATGTTACATACTCTTGTTAAAAGTGGAAGATATGGAAGTAATAAAGCAGATTATGCTGCTGGTATATATGTTGGCGGCCGTGGTAATGGTAGTCATACTAGCCCAAGATTTGCAATAGTTGAAGGCGGCTGGATTTACAATTTAATAGGTGGCCCTCTATCTACATCTAATATTAGTTCATATAATGATAGTTATATCAATATGAAAGGTGGATATGTTGATGTTATCATAGGAGGTGCCGGACGAAGTGAAACTTATGGAAATAGAATTATTCAAGTAACTGGTGGCCGTGTTAATTATGCGGTATTTGGTGGATCTAACGGAATTGAAGGCGATGATACACAGTATACAAGTACAGTAGATGGTGATTCTTATGTATATATTGGCGGAAAAGCAGTGATAGGAGATCCTAATATTGCATCTGGAACACTAGAAACTAATTCACAAGTAGAAGCTGGAAGTGTATTTGGAATTGGAAATGGACGAGAAGGATATAGTTCAATTGGAACTGTTAACAATTCAAATGTTATTATAGATGGTGAAGCCACTATAAATAAAAATGTATATGGTGGAGGAAACCATGGTGCAACTGGACAAAAAGGCACTAACCAAACATATTCAACTAACATAATAATTCACGGCGGTGAAATAAAGGGTTCAGTATATGGTGGTGGAAATAACAATGGTGCTGGAACTGATAGAAATACGTGTAATATTACAATTACAATGGATGACGGAACAGTAGACGGTTCAGTATATGGTGGTTCTCGTACTAAAGGAAGAATTTATGGCTCTTCAACTGTAAATATACAAGCGGGTACAGTAAAAACAGATGTATATGGTGGCGGTGAAGGTGGCTATCAAGATGCAACCAATTATGGTACTTTTGTAAATAATAATATCTCTGTAAATATTGGTACATCATCAACTGGCCCAACTATTAATGGTTCAGTATATGGTGGTAGTGCTTATGGTACAGTTAATGCAGTTGCAACAAATCCTGCTGCTAATAACAAAACAGTTAATGTAACAGTAAACAAAGGAACAATTACTGACTCAGTATTTGGGGGTGCAAAAGGTAGTAGTACTTATACTCCTTATGTACCTGGTCAAATAACAGTTGATATAAATGGGGGGACAATAGGAAGCGTATTTGGTGGATTTGATGAGGCTGGAAAGCCTGCAAAAGATCCCCTTGTGTATATAGATGGCGGAACTATTACAAATGTATATGGTGGTGGAAATAAAACTTCTGTTGATAATACACACATATACATGAGGGGTGGTTCAGTAACTACTATGTATGGTGGTTCTAACCAGAGTGGAACAGTCCTTACGACTACAATAGATGTAACTGGAGGGTCAACAAGTACTATATTTGGTGGTAATAACCAAGGTGGTACATGTAACGCAACAACTGTTAATATTAATGGAGGAGCGGTAACTTCCGCTGTATATGGTGGTGGTAACTTAGTTAGTACAGGAACTACAACTGTTAATGTTCGTAATGCCACTAACACTATTCCAAATGTATATGGTGGAGGAAATCAAGCAGGAGCAACTACTACAAATGTTAATTTAATATCTCAATCTGGAAGTAATAATATAAATGTGACAAATGTATATGGTGGATCTAACCAGTCAGGACTTGTTACTACATCAAATGTTACTATTGGAAAAGGTACAGTAACAAATGTATATGGTGGAGGTAACTCAGTAGGTGTTACAACTACTCATGTAACAATCAATAATGGTACAATCACTAATGCATATGGTGGATCTAATACAACAGGTGATGTTGGAACATCTAACTTAGTTATTAATGGTGGAACAACAACAACTGCATATGGTGCAAATAATGCTGGTGGCACAACAACTGCTGCAAATGTAACATTAACTGGTGGAACAGCAACAACTATATTTGGTGGTGGTAATGAAGCACCGGCAACAAATACTTTTGTAACAGTAAACAACGGAACAACTAATTTAATATATGGTGGTGGAAACAAAGCTGCTGTAACAGAGGCTACACATGTAACAGTAAATAATGCAACAAATACAATTGGCGCAGTATATGGCGGGGGAAATCAAGCTGGTGCTGCAACAACTAATGTAAATATTACTCCATCAAATAACAATTTACATGTTACTAGTGTTTTTGGTGGTTCTAATCAAAGTGGAACTGTTACCACATCAAATATAACAATTAATCATGGAACTATAACTAGTTTATATGGTGGAAACAACGCAGGAGGTTCAACTACAACAACTAATGTAACTGTAACCACTGGTGTTATTACTGATGTATATGGTGGTGGTAATAATGCCGCTTCAGGTGATACAAATGTAGAAATAACAACTGGAACCATAACAAATGTATATGGTGGAGGAAACCAAGCAGCTGTAACAAGTGCAACTACTGTAGTTAATGGTGGAACTATTAACACATTATATGGTGGTGGTAATGCTGCTAATGTAAATGGAAATGTAGATGTTGATTTACTAGGAGGAAGCGTAACTGGTAATCTATATGGTGGAGGAAACCAAGGCGTTGTAACTGGAAATACTTCGGTTGAAATAGATAATGCATCTGTTGGTGCATCTGTATTTGCCGGAGGAAATGGTTCAACAGCGACAGTAAGTGGATCAACAGGACTAACAATTACTGATGGTACAATAGGCGGAGATGTTTATGGTGGAGGAAATAATGGTGCTGTAACTGGAAGTACTTCAGTGACAATTGATTCTTCTGCATTAAGTGGTTCAGTGTTTGCTGGTGGTAAAGGTACAACTGCTTCTGTAGGTGTTAATACTGGACTAACTATTACTGATAGTACAGTAGCGGTAGATGTATATGGTGGAGGAAACAACGGTACTGTCGGTGGAAACACTAATATAATTATTGATAATGTACCGGTTACTGGATCAGTATTTGCCGGAGGAAATGGTTCATCCGCAACAGTAAGTGGGACAACTGAATTACAAATAATAGATGGATCTGTATCACATGATGTATATGGTGGAGGAAATAATGGTACAGTTGGTGGAAACACATCAATAACAATTGATGGAACTGCCATATATGGCTCAGTATTTGCCGGAGGAAATGGTTTATCCGCAACTGTCACTGGTTCAACTGAATTGACAATAACTGATGGTACTTTAGCCCACGATGTATATGGTGGAGGAAATAATGGTACTGTTGGAACAAATACATCTGTAATAATTAATGGAACAACAACTATAGATGGTTCAGTATATGCTGCTGGAAATGGTACTTCTGCTGCCGTTAATGGTTCAACTGAACTTAAAATGGATGGAATTACTGTAGGTGGAAGCATCTATGGCGGAGGAAATAATGGTATTGTTCTAGGAAGCACTGATGTTATGATAAATGATTCTACTTTAGGAACAAGTGCTTATGCTGGAGGTAATGGAGCAACTGCAAAAGTACTTGGAAACACAAGTATTATAGTTGGTGGAACTACTGAGGTTGGAACATCGAGTTGTACACTTCTAAGTTCATGCTCAGTATTCGGTGGTGGAAATGCCGCCGAAACTGGTACTCAATCAGCAGATAATTCCGTTGCATCAGTAAAAATTGCAGGTGCTATAATACATGGAAATGTGTATGGTGGCGCAAATACTTCTAAAGTATATGGTGAAACAGATGTTAACATAGGAAATGATGTTACACTAGTAAATGGAATTAGTAGTGGTGACATTGTTATAAGTGGAACTGTATTCGGTGGTGGCGAAGCCAATGCATCAGGTTCTGATGTATATGACTGGACATTCATTAGTGTTACTCAAGGTATTAATGTTAATATTAACGGAGCAAATAGAAATCAGTTTACTATATCAGGCTCAATCTTTGGAAGTGGTAATGCTTCAACTGCAGCAGGTGATAGTACTGTTACTATCAAAAATTATGGTACATTTAATGATCCTAAGAGAAATGTATCTATACAAAGAACAAATTTATTAGTAATTGATAATTCTTCTATTGTATTAGAAGGAGCAACAGATAGAGAAAATGAATATTCAGATGTTCTATTTACATTATCTAGAATAGATGAATTAGATCTTAAGAATAATTCAACATTATTCTTGGAAACTGGTGCTAACTTGTTAAAAGAATTTAAGAGTTTAACTAGCAATGGTTCCCTTGCTGCTGTACAAATAGACACTGAACATGGAACTGTTACTAAAAATGTTGACAATAGAGTATACATGTTTGCAGATAAGAAATTAAATATTGCTAAAAACCAAAGTGCAACAGACTATGGCGAAGTAAGCGGTATGTCATTCTTTGGAATGTATAAATATAATGGAAATGGAACAATTAACACAGGTATTTATAATAAGTTTAATTATGATGAAGTTCTTGATTGGGGAGGCGTATTTGATAATGTAAGTTCTTATGTCTTAGGACTTCATAAAACAAATCATGATATAGAAGTTGATGGTTTTTATACTAACTATATTGATGAGGAAACAAGTAAAAATAAAATTAATTATATAGAACCAATACCACCTGTTGGACAAATGTACATGTGGACTATTGGTGAAGGCGTTATTGAATATGAAGTTGACTTATCTGCATCTAAATATTCAACTCTTGGTACTACTGAGTTATCATTAAGAGACTTTACAGATCCAAATACAAGTTTCCAAATTCTTGGATTTGATTATAGTGAATTAGCCAGTGGCATTCAATTAGTTGAAAAAACAAACATTAGTAAGATAGCTAATACTACTAATGATGCAGACACAATCATGGGTCTTTCAATGGAAACAAGTAACTCTGGTTGGTTAACTAATGGTTATACTTCGTTCTTATCAAGAGCAAATAATAATATAATTGGAACCAGAGAATATGTTGGTGGTAATAGTACATCTACACCAACTGTGTTATTCTATTTACATCACTCAAAGAATATTGGTACTTCTGGAGATATGGGTAGAGTTAGAATTCAATTAATGTCTGTAAGACAAATTGATGCACTAACTAAAGAAACAAAAAGATTAATAATTACTGCTAATTTAACCCGTACATTATTTGATACTGTAAACTATGAAGGTGCTTTAACACCAGGTAGAAAATATGATTTATTTACATCAACTACTGCTAATATAACTTCATCATCTGCGATAAGTACATATTATTCATTATTTAACTCTGGATCTACAATATATAGAACTGGATATTATAGAACGTTGGTATCAAATTATGTATTACCATTGAATACTAAAATTACTATGATAGACTTAAGTAAAAATACACCAGAATATTATTATCATGTTATAACTCAAAATGATGTTACGTCTGCAACATCACAATTAAGTTTATATAATGAAGCAACATATAATTTCTCAATTTTGGAGGTTATGGGAGCTATAAATAGTGGTGTTTATTATAATGATGCTACTAAAAATAGTGAGTATTGTACAGCAAATAATTATTGTAATGAAGATTTTATATTTATAATTGATTTTGGCGATACTAATATTACATCCGATGCTCTTAATAATGAATTATTACTAGAAATAAGAAATGCAACAAACGATACAATTTATAGTGTTTTAGCACCACAACATTTAGATTTGGTGTATAATATTTATGCAAATAAGGATGCTGTAATAGATATAGATGGTGAACTTGATAAAGAAAAAATATATGCAGGTGAAACATTCACAGCTGACTTAGATATTGAATACACACAATCTACTATTGGTTCTGCAACTATATATGATACACATTACTTTGATTCTAAATTGGGTATTAAGATATCATTAATTAATGAAGATGGTAATGTTGTTCCTGGTATTACTCTTCTTGGACTATATTATACAATTGGTGAAGATAGATATTATCCAAATATTGATGGAACTACAAGAGTTAAAATTGCAGACAAGGTTGATAGTGCTGAAAAATGGATAATTGTTAATACTGGAACATCGAGTCTTGCAAGTGGAGATTACAAACTACGAGTCGAGACGTTCGGTTCTCCAGATGGCATCTACTATGGATTAAATTCTTCAGATTATGTTGATCTTGATATTGAAATTGTAAATGAAATATATGGTTTAAATATTGAAACTAGCGCTGAAGAAATGATGATAGATGCTGCAACTGGAACAAATGCTAATGGTGATAATACAATAGTATACAACGTAAGATATAATTCAGGTTTGACAAGCCCAAAGATTAATTTTAAAATGTATAGAAGAAACTACAATACAGTATATGATACAACTTATACATTAGTGGATGCTGCTGATTACTTAGATAATATATTGTTCCAAGGATATAATACTAACGAATATATATTCTTAGATAATCCAACTGATAATGCACAAGTAATATTTACACTCAAAGATGATTTATTAACAGGTACTTATAAAATAGAATTTATCTTGTATGGAGATACTTCAATAATTGGTACATTAGAAAGGTATATTATAATAAAATAGGGAGGAATTTATGAACGAATTAAATAATAAAGAATTATTGGAACTTTACAAAATATTAAAAAGTTTTGTTAAAAGTTTAAATCAAAAATTGGAGGATACTAAAAATGATTGATAAAATTAATGAAGAAATTGAAAAGATTAATTCTAACATAGATATCCTTCCTACAAACAATAAGAAAAATCTAGAAAAATATACAGAGTATGTTTCCAAATGTTTAGAAGAATATATTGTAAAACTTAAAGAATGTGAAGATGAAATCAACAAAAGAAGAACTAACATATCAAGTGTATATGAGAATACATTATTAAAATTAGAAGATGTTAGCATTGATTACGACACTTTAAAATTATCTGATATTAGATGTTCTTCTAATGAGAAAATGAATTTAAATTACTTATTATATAAGTTAAATAATTCAAGTGGAGAAGGACTAAGTAAAATAAATGAAGTATTACTTGAAATATTTGATAGTTTTAAAACAGTCGGAATTATTCTTACTGAAAAAGATTTTAATCATACTGAAAGTGTTAACTTATATATAAGTACACTATTAAATTCTAAAGAAGAAATACAAAATATATTTAATGAAATATATTTTAAAGAGCCAAATATTATTAAGCAAATATCATTAAATATATGGTATTTATATTATAAAAACAAATCTAAGATAGATTCTTATTATAAAGCCAAATATTCTAAATTTGATTTCCATAATTATATAGCATTATATAGAGCAAAACTAGATGACGTTGATAATATAAAACACACTAATAAAAAATATATTTATAACTTATTTATTAACGATAAATTAGATATTGATGAGTATGATGATGATAGTAAAATGAATATATTAATAAGTAGTTTAATAACAAATGCTGAGAATGTTAGAAATTATGGCAATTTAGTTAATTATAAAAAGTCATTAATTGAATATAAAGGATACTCAAAATATCAATTTATTATCACTGATTTTAAAGAATTATATAGTCATAAAGAAGAATATAAAGATTTATTTAATAATAAATTAAAGGAAATATCTAAAGAAGAAAAAAATTTATTTTCAATAAATAAGAAAATAAATAAAAAAGGACTATTTAAATTAAATAGAGAAAAACTCGCTAATGCCAAATTAGATAGAGAAAAAATTATTACTAATCTTTCAAATCTATATAATGATTTAGATGAACTTGCTATTAAAGAGGTAATAAGAAATTATTTTACAACCGAGACTAATTATTATGATGTTTTAAAATTAACTACATATAATTTTAATTATTTTATTAATTTATTACAAAAACAAGATGTGGAAATTAATATTAAATCTATAGATGATAATTTATTAGAATTACAGAAATATATTTATGATAGAAGTGTTGATGTAATTGATAATATAGTTCTATTAGAAGAAAAAAATGTATTAGAAATGATAAGTCAAAAATACAGATTAAATGGAATTATAGTAGATGATGAAAAAATTAGTAGTGATCAAATAGATAAAATTATTGAAAATATCGATAAGCTATTAATCTATTATGACATAATTAATTTAGGTATCAATTTAAAAGATATAAAATTCATTATTGATTCTGGCAAAGAATTGACTAAAAATGAGTAAAATATTATAATTAAAATATAGTAGGGAGATGTAAAATGAAGATAATAGGTAACGTAATAAAATGGGTGTTGATTAGTATTTGGGTTATTATAGCAATAGTAACTACAATATTGTTACTTTCCTATAATAAATATAGTGTAAGTGAAATTGGTGATTATTCAATATTTGTTGTTGATAATGAAAGATTAGAACCGGATTATTTAAAACATGATATAGTTATTACAAAAAAAGTAATAGAAGAAAAATATAATGTAGGAGATTTTGCATTCTTCATTATTGATAATCCAGAAGATGCTGTGTTTATTAATTATGGAAAAATAAATAGAATAGATAGAGTTGATCATGCAGAGGATGCATATTATTTTGGAGATGATTCTGTGTCATTTAACAAATTAATGGGTCCTGCTAAAGAAGCAAAAGTATATCATAAATGGGGATTACTTTTGTCAATTTTAGAATCAAAATGGGGATTTATGTTCTTTATTATATTCCCAACAATTTTTGCCGTAGTTTATGAGGTTTATTCAATAATAGAAGAAATTAAATCAAGTAAAGATGAAGAAGAATAAAATAAAAATATTATTATGGACTGGCGTTATTGTGCTTGTTGCAATAACCGCTTTAATATTTAAAGATACATATGCTTTATTTGAAACAGACGCTTATGGAATTGCAAATAATGAGATAGGAAAGTGGATAATAAGATTAAGTAATCAATTAATTACTTCTGGACTTGATGAAGATATAACTATAAGCAACTTTGTATATGAAAGTTCTGCTACAGTTGCTGATGGATATATTGCGCCTGGAACAAGTGCGTATTTTGATTTAATATTTGATGCTACCGACTGCGATGTTGCAGTAAAATATGATATTGAATTTTTAGTAGATGAAATCGATTATGAAGACAATATCAATGTTAGCGTTGAAGCTTTAAATTCAGGAAGCACAATAAGGACAGATGTTAACACATATTCTGGAATAGTTAGTTTAGCTTCAATACAAAATGATGAAGTTATAACCATAAGAGTGACATTAAATTGGGATGATGATGGAAATCATGATGAATCAGATACTGAATTGGGAATGGTTGAAAATAACCAATTGGCTATTCCTATTAATGTGCATGCTGTTCAATATTTAGGGGAAACTTTAGTTGAATACCAAGATCCAAATGAAGGTAATGAAGGAAATTAAAAATGGGGTGTAGTTAAAATAATAAAGAAAGTTGTTAAAACTATTGTTGATATTTTAACTTTGCTAGTGTTCTTAGTACTAGTATTAATAATAATTGGTAAAGTTAGAATGATGCTAAAAGGAGAGGATTATTTCGAATTATTTGGATACTCTGTTTTTAGCGTGGCAACCGGAAGTATGGAACCAACTATTAGTCAAAATGATTTAATAATTGTAAAAGATAGTAATAATTATAACGTTGGAGATATTGTTACATTTAAAAATGAAAAATCATATATCACGCATAGAATTGTAACCGTAAATACTAATAATTATGTTACTAAAGGGGATGCTAATAATGCTAAAGATGTTGCAATTACTAAAGATAAGATAATTGGTAAAGTTGTTAAAATTTCTTCAAAAGCAGGTGTTTGGCATAAAGTATTAACAACTCCAACAATATTAATAATGATTTTCACTACGTTAATATTATTTGATTTTGCATTCTCTTATAAAGGATATAAAGAAAAGAAAAATATTAAAATAATTAATAAAATTCAGAATATTCCTTTAGAAGAGATTAATAAAGAAAAAAATAGTCCTAAAATGACTAGTGATGAAATAAATGCATTATATAAGAAAACAGATAAAGTAATAAATGGGGAAAAGGTGACTTTTGATAAGAAAGAACAAGAATTTTTAAATTATACAGTTAGACTAGATTTAGATGAATTAATGAAAAGAATAGATAATAATATGAATGGAGATAAGAATGCTTAGTAATTTCTTTAAAACTTTTGATAAAAAGAAGTTCCTATTAGTAACTAAACTAATATTTGTTTTTGTATCGCTAGTTTTAATAGTTAATATTGCTGGAAGAACATATACAAGATATGAATCGGATGTTGATGTAAGTGCCAATGCAAATGTTGCATTCTTCGTAATAGATCAAGGATTATATGAAAATCAAATATATATTGATGGATTGGAACCTAGTAGTGCACCTAAGTATTATAGATTTTATGTTACTAATAAGAAAAATAATAAAAGGGCAGATGTTGATTTAGAATATACTATTAAGTTTGAAACGACTACTAATCTCCCATTACAGTATGAAATAATAAGAAATCAGTCCTTTGAAGGTGCACACACAAATATAATTTCAAATACACTTTTGAGGCAAGACGATAATGATGTATATTACAAAGTTTATAATTGCGATGACGTTAGAACTTTTAGTCATTTGAGAGATGAAACAGATGAATATACATTGAAAGTTGTTTTCCCTTTAGAAAACAAAAATAAGCCAGATTCTTACCAAGGGGTTATTGAGATGTTTTCCATTATTATAAACGCATCCCAAGTTGCATAACCTCTTTTTATATGGTATAATTTTTAATATGGAGAATAGCGATGAAGAGACGTAAAATATTGATAATATTAATAATGATTATACTATTACTTCCATTAGGAATTACATTTAGTAGATATGTAACTGAAAATATAAAAAATTATTTAATGGAAGCAAATAATTTCTTTTTTAATAGCGATAAATTAGTCCCTGGCGGTATTACCTATGGAATTAATAACTGGGGTGGTGCGAGTAACATTGAAATACAGTTTGAACTTAATAACCATAAGAATAATATATTAACAAGTGATGCTGATATTTCATATACACTCACTACCACTTGTGATAACACTTTAATTCTTTGCAACTTAAATTCTAATAGTGGTGTTATTCAAGTAGCAGAAAAAACAGATAATTTTACTTTAACAATCATTCCTGTTCGTGCTTTTGCTGATAATGAGTCTATCACGGCAACTGTAACTGCCTCATCTAGTAGCCCTTATGAGAAAACATTAAGTGCAACTTTTGTTGTTACAGTAGGTCGAAGAGGAGTTGATTATCAAATAACTGATAGTGTTGGTTCTCCATATTTAATTTTTACTGTTACAAATGCATTAGACACATATAAAGTAATAACTCCATTTGGAGATTATACTGCTGGACATTTATTAACGATAGATGAATATTTAGCGTTGTCAAGCGCTGATAAAGCTAAATGTGCGTCAGTTGTAATAACATTATCATTTGATCCTAGTGTGATTATCATTGATACAACAAGTGATATAGTTGCTTCGTCCACAACACAGACGACTGCATATCAGGGAGTAAACTATATAAGCAGTATAACATTCCCAATGGATATGATGATGAGCCAAGAAGTAAGATTTTATAAAAGAAATAGTAGTATAGATTATACATACCCGATTGTTAATAACACACCTGTAATATCATTTACTGCTAGTTAGGAGGAAAAATGAATTGTATTTTTGATGATTATATGAAATTTATTGATAATTTTCTTTCTAGCTATTTTAGAATTTTACTAGCCAATAAATATGAAAGAAGTTTAGTAAGGCCTTTTATAGATAAATACATTAGTATTAGGTATTATAATGAATTTGTAATAAAAGAAAATAAATTTACTGAAAGATTAAACAAAGAATTAAATAGCATTGCTAAAGAGATGATTAAAGAAAATGAGGATAAGTCAGAAAAAATTAAAAATATTTTTGCATTATTTAGTTATGTTTTGTTCATAGAAAAATGTGAAACACCAAATGAACTAAATTCTTTAATCAAAACATTATTTAGTGATAATACAATTACGTTAGTATATAACATAACAGCTAAAGAAGAATTAACAGCTTTATTGAGAAATTTTTTAAGCAAGAAACAAGAATTATCTAAGGTATTTACTTCAAATGAATTTAGTTTAAATGAAAAAAAATATCAAGGATATATAAGCGTGGTAACACTAGATCAAAATTGTAATTTATCTAAATTATATAGTGAATATGCCATAGAAAAGGCTTATAATTCTGAAATGGTGAATGAGAATAAATTATATTTATCATTACTTTTGATATCTTATAGGGTAATAGATGATATAACTAAATTAAATTTTAAAAATGAATATGTTGTAGATTTTCCAACATCATTGTTCGGAAAGCAAAAGAAAATACTTAAATATTTAAGAGTACTTGACAATGAGTTTTTAAAATCCAAGGTTAATTTGAAACTGAAATATAAAGAATATAAAGAAAACAAGAAGACTGTTAATAAATTAATTAATGAAGGATTTAGCATTTGTGTTGAACTAGATGAGAGTTACGATATGGATTTTGATTGTTTATTATTATTTAGTTATATTTTTGTTAACAAAAATGCTAAATATTATGATATTATTATAAATAGTAGAGAGGATATAGGAACAGAAATAGTTGTATTGTGAGGTGAAAGATGAAAACTTTTATAAAATATTTTTATGAAATACTATCACAATTCTTTTCGGGATTTATATCAATATTTAAAGGGATAATAAACGGAATAAAGAAGATTTTTGATATAGGGGCATATATTAAGATAGCATCAAATTATAAAAATGATTTTAATATTGGTGAGTGGGTATTATTTGGTATATCAGTATTAATATTATTAATATTTGTTGGTTTAGTAGTGCTACTAGTAGTATTTATTATAAGAAAGTATATAAGATTTAGAAAAACAATTGTTGAACAAGAGTCAATGTTAGATGAAATATCTGATTTGAATGGTAGAGTAGCGACACTTCTTAAAGAAAAAGAAGATATTTTAGCTATGAAAGTTTCTCAAATTGGTCTAAAACCTAATGAAAGTCCTACCTTAGAAAAAATCGAGGGTGAGGAGAACAAGCCAGAGGAAGAATTGGATACAAATACATCTATCAGATTTGCTAAATTGCATGATGTTGACTTAAAATATGCTGATTATAAGATTCCTAATTATGGTAATAACTTTAATTTACAAGAATTGGTTGAATTGTTTAGAAACTTCGCAGCTGGCAAGTTAAAATTGTACTATAAAACAGAAATGATAAGATTATTTATATCAGCTTTAGCAAGTACAAAGCTTGTAATTTTACAAGGTATATCTGGTACCGGTAAAACATCACTTGCTTATGCTTGGGGAAAATTTTTAAAACATGACTCATGTGTTGCTTCCGTACAACCATCTTGGCGTGATAGATCAGAACTATTCGGATATTTCAACGAATTTACTAAGAAATTTAATGAAACAGATATATTAAAAGAATTATATGAAGCAGGCTATACTGATGATATTCATACAGTAATCCTAGATGAAATGAATATATCTCGTGTCGAATATTATTTCGCTGAGATGCTATCTATTCTAGAAATGCCTAATCAAGATGAATGGATTGTTGAAGTTGTATCTTCTGGTTGGCCAAGCGATCCAATACATTTAATGAATGGTAAACTTAAAATACCACCTAACTGTTGGTATATTGGTACAATCAATAACGATGACTCTACATTTATGGTTACTGATAAAGTGTACGACCGTGCTATGCCTATAGATATTAATGATAAAGGTCAAGTTTTTGAACCTGAGGATGTACCTGCTCAAGATATTAATTACTCATATGTAAATCAATTGTTTAAAGATGCAATTGCTAGCAATGAAATGAGTGAAACAGTTTTAAATAAAATCGAAGAAATGGATGATTATGTTATCAAACATTTTAGAATTGCTTTCGGTAACAGAATTGTTGCCCATATGAAAAAATTTGTTCCAGTTTATATTGCCTGTGGTGGGGATGAAGTAGACGGAGTAGACTATTTCATAGCAAGAAAAATACTTCGTAAATTTGAACAATTAAATATCTCATTGATTCGTGATGAAATCGATGGATTTGTTGAATTCTTGAATAAAACATTTGGTGAAAATAAAATGAAAGAATGTATAGAATATGTGTTAAGACTTAAGAAGATGTCTTAATAAATAGAAAGGGTTAATAATGCACAGTGATTTAAGAGTTGTTGACTTATATAACAACACAAGATCAAAAAAAATTACAAAATTTAAAGCATCATTGCAGTCAGAATACTCTTTAGCTTCTAACTATGAAAAGATAGAAGCTGATTTCACGTGGCTTGAAATAATGGAAGATACAATAATGTATCTTGACAATATACTTAGAAACCCTAATAGATTTATTGTAAATGAGGAAGAAATTGTTAAAGTTGAGCAAGCAAGAAGGATAACAGTTGAAAGTATTAAGCACTTATCTAAGCATACTAACTATATTCAAGAAATAGAAGATAATGGGGATGTTAGACCTTCTAAAATATTAAATATTAACAAAGATGAAAGTTATAATACCTATGAGAATAGATTGATATATACTTTAATCAACAATATGAGGATGTATATTGATATGAAAGAACGAAGCATGGTTGCTAGTTCTAGATTGAGAGATAATAAAGTATGCGAATATATGGGATCATCTAAAATAGGTGCAGAAAGAATAAATATTAATATGCATATTAGTTCAAAAACTAGTTATGATAAAGAAGATGGCGAAAGAAATGGAATGACAGCATTTGAGAGATTAGATAAATTGAAATTAAGAATATCTGATTTGACTAATACTCAAGTATATGTTTCGCTTGCAAAAGAACACGTTGCGAGAGTTATACCACCTATTAAAAAGACTAACCTAATACTAAAAAATACTAACTTTCAATATGCAATGAAATTATGGGACTTCTTGCAAGCTAATACTAATTATGGTAATGGTGTTACAAAAGATAAGAAATTAATTGATAATGACCTAGGTGTTAAACAAATGCTCGATGACACATTCTTACTTAATTATTTAACTATGTCTAGTATTGACAAAGAAGATGGAATATTAGATGATAATGCTAAGTCAGAATTGGTGGAAGAAATAACTAACAAAATGATAGATAAAATAGTTGAATTAAATGCTGATATGCCCGTTGAGAAATTACAACAGACACTTGGTGATAAAATTGCCATTATTAAAAATAAACATGAAGCAACTCTTGCTGAACTTGAACATAAGTTTAATGAGAGAATTGATGCATTTATTGGTAAGATACTAGAATTTAGTTTTAGGGGATAAATATGAAGAAGATTAGACAGATTAAAGAAAAATTAAAAAATAATATATTCTTAAGAATATTAAGATGGATTGTTTACATAATTGTAGCATTGTTATTACTAGTAATTATAGTGCAGAAATTTAGTAATAATAGTATATCTGTAGGTGGATTTAGAATATTTACCGTAGTATCTGGATCTATGGTACCTGAATATGAAATTGGTGATATTCTTTTGTCTAAACAAACATCTGCCGAAGACATTAATATCGGAGATAATGTTACATATTTAGGTAAAACTTCTACATTGAAAGATATAATAATAACTCATAAAGTAGTAAAAAAAGAAGTACAAAACGGAGAATATTATTTTGTCACAAAAGGCGTAGCTAATGCAATATCCGATCCAGAAATATCATATGATCAAATATATGGAAAAGTAGTATATAAAACAGCGATATTAAGTATTTTTGGGAAATTAATGAATAATAGATTTGTGTATTTTTTCACATTCATGGTAATTGCATTGATAGTTTCCATTGAAATTATCTCATCTGTGTTTGATACAAGGGATGAAGATGATGGAAGAGAATAAAAAGAAAAAAAATAAGTTTCTAAAGATTCTAAAAAAAATTAGACTTAGACATTTTATAATATTAGGTTTGTTTTTAACAGCAAATACTTATGCATGGTTAATATATGTTAATACAGTTAATAATAGTGTAGATGTACATGTTAGATCCTGGAAAATTGATTTTACTGATGGAGATACTCCAATAATAGATTATGTTAATATAGCAGCTGATAATGTATATCCTGGTATGAGTAATTTTACTAATACTATAACTGCATTTAATTATAGTGAAGTACGTGCAACAGCTAGATTTACCATTTTAGAAGCTAATATTATGGGAGATGCTTTTAAGACTATTGAGGGTAGACAAGAAGACAACGAAACAGCTGTTACAGGAGATCTAACCAGCGATCAATTTAAAGCTAAATTATTAAGTGATTATCCTTTTAAAATATCTTTTTCAATGTCAACAAGTACTATTGCACCAGAGACCGGTTTAGCAACATTTACTACATCTATTGTATGGCCTTATGAATCTGGTGACGATGCAGCGGATACATACTGGGGAAGTAGAGCATATGATTATATGGCTGCTCATTCTAATAGCCCTTGTATACAAATAAGAGTTAAGATTTATATCACACAAGCAAATAGCTAATACAAAAAAGTATTAGCTATTTTATTGTAATTGTATTACATTAACATTAACTTTTACTGCTGCAACACCATCAACTGTTGCTTCTGTATCATCAGCATTATCCATTGTTTGTGTAGCAACATCATCATTCCATTTTACATAGAATGTAATTGTAACGCTTCTATTAACTGCATTTAAAAGTATATTATCAGTGATTCCTGTTGTGTATTGATATTCGACATTATCAATTACATATTTGGTTATTTGTAGGTCTTCAACAGTATTATTAGGTGCATCATCTAAGGTAACAGTATAAGAGAATGAAACATCAGTGTTAGTTCCGTCTATTGTTACATCAAATGTTCCTTCAGCAGTTGGAGCAATAACACCACTTCTTATGTTTGTAGTGCCAGCAAATGTTGGTACAATTGTATCTGAAAAGTTTGAGTTATCGACAATATCTTGATTATTTACAAGTACATTCCATCTCGCAACTGTTAAATATGCATTAGCACCAGCACTTGAAACATATTTAGCATATGTCTCTTGCATTAAAGAGACACAATAAAATAGGGACATTAAAGATATAAAAAATATAATTTTTCTTTTTATTTTCATATACTCTCCTCCTATTCTATTACATATTTATTATAGAATTAATCAAATAACTTTACAATATATTTATACAAATTTTATGTAAAGTTGACGTATATTGTTTTACACACCATTGTGTAAAATCTACCTTAAAAATAAAACAAAAAAACATATTGAATAATACTTATTCATATGATATAATACATTCGAACGAAAGTTCCTTGCTTCATTTTGAAGCCGTTAGACCAAAAGGAGGTGTAATAATGAATAAATATGAAATAATGTTTATCGTTAGAGCTGATATTGATGAAAAGACTCAAAAAGATACAGTAAAGACATTTGAAAGAGTATTAACTGATATGAAGTCAAAGATTACTAATTCAAAGGATATGGGTCAAAAGAAACTTGCTTATCCGATAAATAATCAAGTTAGAGGCAACTATTATGTTCTTAATGTAGAAGCTACTGCTGCTGCTGTAAAAGAATTTGATAGAAAAGCTAAAATTGATGAAAACATCTTAAGACATATTGTCATAAGAGAAGAGGAGTAGTAATATGAATAAAATTTTATTAGTCGGAAGACTTACTCGTGATCCTGAAGTTAGAAGTACCAGCACAGGTGCTGCAACTGCAAACTTTACTGTAGCTGTTAGTAGAAATTTTAAAAATAAAGAAGGCAATTATGATGCAGATTTTTTGCCTTGTGTAGCTTTTAGAGCTCAAGCAGATTTTGTATCTAAATATTTTAAAAAAGGTAGTTTAATCGGTGTTGAGGGTAGAGTTCAAACAAGAAATTATGATGCACAAGATGGAACTAAGAGATATGTAACAGAAGTTGTGGTTGAAAATATAGAATTTGTTGGCGGAAAGAATGATAGTTCTTCTCAACCATCAGATAATAGTTATGTTGATGCACCTAGTGAAGAGCCAATTGATGCTCTTCCTGAATATGATATTCCTGCTTCAGATCCATATGAAAATTATGATAAGGAAGTATCATTAAGTGATAATGACTTACCATTCTAAAGGAGGAAAATAATGGCAGAATTTTATAATAATAGAAGAAAAAAGATATGTCAAATGTGTGCAGGAAGACCAATTAAATATAGTGACGCAGTAGTTATGTCAAAATATGTTAACGAAAAAGGTAAAATATTACCAAGACGTATGACTGGAGCTTGTGCAAAGCATCAAAGACATATTGCAAATCAAGTTAAAATTGCAAGATATATGGCTATATTACCATATACAAAGTAGTAGAAATACTACTTTTTTTATTGTAATAAAAAAGACTAGCGTCTTCTTCTAGTCATTAATACTAACCTTAGTACTTGTAAAGCGCTTGCTAGGAATCCAGCAACATATGTAAATGCTGCAGCACTAAGAACTTTTTTAACTCCAGTCTTCTCATTGTCACTTAATACACCTAATTCTATTAGTTCATTTCTTGCTCTTCTTGATGCATCAAATTCAACTGGTAAAGTAACTAATTGGAATAATAAACCTGCTGATAATAGAATAATTCCGATATTTAGAAAATCAATAAATTCAGTTATAAAGCCTATAAGTATAAAAATGCTTGAAATAGTAGATGTAATATTAACAACAGGAACCATAGAACTTCTAAATCTCATAAAAGAATATCCTATTTTATCTTGTATAGCATGACCACATTCATGAGCTGCTACTGCTATAGATGAGATACTCTTTTCATCATAAATACCATTTGATAAAGCAACTGTTTTATTTTTAGGATTATAGTGATCACTTAATTCACCACTGACAGGTATTATGTTAACATTATCAAGACCATTTTTACTTAAAATTTTTTGAGCTATATCTTTTCCAGTAAATCCTCTAGAATTAATTTTTTCCGCATATTTTCTATAAGTCGATTTAACTTTAAATTGTGCGAGTATTGGTAAAAGTATAATTACTAATACCATTATTATATTTATATCCATATATATCACCATATTAATTATATCATAAGTATAAAAGAATTATAAAAAAAACATCAATTTAATGATGTTCTTTAACTATTTAATTAGCATTGCTGCAAATATAATTATTACTACTACAGCTAATACAATTAATATGTATTTCCAAGTTTTTTTAATCCATTCTTTATAAGGAATTTCTAAATAACTAAGTCCTAAAACTAATAATACGCTCGTAGGTGCAATTAACATTGTAACACCATAAATTCCTTGACATAATAGCATTATTACTGTTGAATTAGCATCTTGAGCAGCAATTTGTGGAATTACATATGCTACTAGGTATGCCATATCAACATGAGTTACAGAACCCAGTATCATAGAAACTGATGAGAAGAATAAGTTAAATTTACTTGTAGCTCCTAAAATATATTTAGCTAATGTTGGATAGAAGAATGTGTTACCAGCAAAGTATAACACAGCATAACACATAATGATTAATGCTGCGGTTGGCAATAATTTGCCAGCTCCTTTAAACATGTTTTCAATTATTTCTCTTAATTTTATTCTATATAGTTTTCCAACTATTAGAGATAAAAGTAATAGAAGAACACACATTTCAGCATAATACCAACTTCCAAATTCATTGATTGATCCAAATATATTTTTGAATATTTCAAATTCTCCAATTTTAACTGCCATAACACTTTCATGGAATGTTTCAAATGCTGTTACTCCAAATGATTCAACCCAACTTGTACATCCTAATACTAAGAAAATTAATAGCAATACAAAAGTAATAATAATTGGTACAACTGAATATTTATTAGCAATCTTTTCGCCAATAAATAATTCCCCACATGATACTTCTTCTGCCTTACTAGCTGTTTTTTTGGTACTTGAGTGTTTTGCTTTAACTATATAAAATACTAAAAGTCCAAGTGGAATAAATAATAAAAGTAACTTATATACTAAACCACTTATTAAAGTAGTTCCAATTGTATCATTAAGTAAACCATTAATATTGTATCCAACAGTTGATCCTAATTGTCCAATTAATACTGCACCAAATGTAGTTAAGAAAGCAGTTAACTTATCATATCCCATTGATAATATAATACCAATAAGCAAAGGAATAAAGATAAATAACAAAAGTCCATAACTAAATACTGATGACAATGCTGCAAGAACAACAGCAACACAAATTAAGAAAACATATTCAATTCCCTTAAATGAATTAGCAATTTTTTCTATCCATGCTCTATATTTACCTGTTTTAGCAAGAACACCATAAAATGCTCCTACACATAGGATAAAGAATGCAATTTGAAGAAAATATTTAAACTCAAATGATCCAAAAATTAATTGAAAGAAATCAAAAAAGCCAAGTCTATATACACTGCCATATTCAACTAATTCTCCTGCTTCAAAATAACTAGCAGGAACAAACCAAGTTATTACTACAATTGCCATTAAAATGAACATTAGTATTTTAAATAATCCTGTCTTTTTCATTATATAACCTCCTCTAAGATAATTATATAATAAAAAAGAATGTTAATACAATATTTTAACATCTTTTTTTGCAATTTTCACATTTGATTTTCTAAATTCGTATGTATATTTCATCAATTATTTTAAAGAAATCTTTTTCAGTTTTAGCACTAATTAGAGATATTTTTAAATCTTTGAGATTTGGTATGTTTTTTAAATATGCAATAGCATGAGTTTTAATTTCTAAAATTGCTTTTTTTTCATTACTATTTTCTTTTAATAAATTGTAGTGTTTAACAAGCATATCAACTCTTTCTTTATTGCTTGGATGATCTACTATCTTACCATTTTTTAAATATTCAATACACTCATTTATAAACCATGGATTACCAACAGTTGCTCTGCCTATCATAACGGCATCACATTTTGTTTCATATAACATCTTTTTGGCATCATATATTGTTTTAACGTCTCCATTTCCAATTACAGGAATTGATACATTATTTTTTACTTTTTTAATTAAACTCCAGTCAGATAAGCCATTATATCCTTGTTCTCTAGTTCGTGGATGAAGAGTTATGGCTTTAGCTCCAGCTTTTTCAATTGTTTTAGCTACTTCTATACAATTAATAGTATTCTTATCCCATCCTGATCTTATTTTAACTGTAACAGGTACATCTACACTATCAACTACATTTTTAACTAAATCATATATTTTATCTATATTTTTAAGTAAACTTGATCCAGCTTGAGATTTTATAGCTATTTTAGGTACAGGACATCCCATATTAATATCTATTACTTTAACATTAAATTTTTCAACTAATATTCTAGCTGATTCAGCCATTGTTTCTGGAGAAGAGCCAAATATTTGAACAGCAATAGGAATATTAAGCTTTTCTATTCCATTTAGCATGTCAAAAGTTTTTTTATTATTTCTAATAATTGCTTCTGAACTAATTAATTCAGTTACTGCATATTCTAGTCCTAATTCTTCACATATTTTAATATATGATGGATTAGAAACACCTGCCATAGGTGCAAGCACAATGTTATTATTAAATTTAATATCTCCTATTGACCATTTCATATTAATCTCCTCATTGCTTAAGATTATACATTATTATTAAAAAAATGTAAAAAAAAGGAGAATTACTCTCCCTCGAATGTTTCAGTGACCTTACAAGTAATATCTTTTGATATTGACAAAAATGTATATTTACGTTTAAATGAATCAATTTCATCATCTTTTGGTATTGCATCACCACAATTAAGTTTATATGAATATTGCTCTGGTCTTTCTAATATGAATGATACATCTGCACCTGCTGCAATTTCTTGAGATACTGTATCGCTTTTTATATGTTCTGGTAATTCTAAAGTAAATTTATATTTGGCAACTGGTACTGATGTAAATGTTATTTTACATTCAGTATTATTTGTTAATTTTTCAATAGTAATTTTGTTATCTTCAAATACTGCTGTTTGTTTATTTGAACATTCAATTTTTGGCTTTTCATAGCCGTCTTTTGCTTCTACAATGGCATTAACACTTTCACCATACTCAGCTGTTTCTGTTGTGTTTCCTGTTCCGTTTACAACTGTGAATTTTGCTGATAAAGTTTTAACTGTAAAATTAACTTTACATATTAAATCTTCTGTTATTGCACTAATAGTTAATGTGTTAGTTTTAGCATTCCATGTTGATTCTTTTCCGTTTGAACAAACTGCTTCTTTGAATTCATATCCTTCATTTGGAGTTATGACAAACTCGCCAGTTTCTTCTCTATTTATTGTTTTTGGATTATTCTCACTAGCAGTACCACTAACAACAGTAAAATCCACTTTATAGCTAGAATTAACGAAATAAAGGCTACATGTACTATCTTTTTCTTCGGCTGGGACAAATTTCCATTCTTCCTCATTAAATTCTCCTGTTAAATCATTTGTACAAGAGAACTTCAAGAAAATATATTTTTTCTCCGTTGTTACATTTCCTTCTTCATCAGTTGTAGTTTCATTTTTAGGCATTGTTTCTCTCTGCTCATCCTCTAAAAAATACAAATATGCAACTTTAACTTTTTCTGGCGTAGGAGGTTTGGAAGTTTCGCCTCTTTTACCATTATAATAATATCCCAATCCTGCTCCGCCTGCTGCTATTAAAAACAGAAAAAGCAGAAATACAAAAAACCCTTTATTTTTCATTTTCCCTCCATATTGTATACATAATAATTTTATAATAGTATTTATGTTATTGTCAAGGTTAATGAAATATAAAAAAGCGTAAAATGTAAAAAAATGTTTGACTTTCTCATATACTTTTTATATAATATTCCCGGTACATTTAATGGACGTGGACTCTTCCGTGGGAAAGAAGAGGTTATAGTTGCAAATATAACAGCCATGAAAATTAAAGAAGGGAAAAAATATGAAAACATTTATGTTAAAAAAAGAAGAGGTAGAGCATAAGTGGTATGTTATTGATGCTGAAGGTAAAAACTTAGGTAAAGTTGCTGCTTTAGCCGCATCAGTATTAAGAGGAAAACATAAACCAACTTATACTCCATACATTGCTTGTGGAGATAATGTTATTATTATCAACGCAGAAAAAGTTAATCTAACAGGAGATAAACTTGATAAGAAAATTTATTATAATCATAGTGGATATCCAGGAGGTCTTAGAGAAAGAACTGCTAGAACTATGGTAGAAAAATATCCAGTAGAAATGGTAGAAAGAGCTATTAAAGGTATGCTTCCAAAAAATAGATTAGGAAGACAAATCTTTAGACAATTATTTGTTTATGCAGGTAGTGATCATAAGCACGAAGCTCAAAAACCAGAAAGATTGGAGGTAAAGTAATATGGCTGAGGCAAAATATACTGCTTTAGGTAGAAGAAAAAGAAGTGTTGCTAAAGTTACTTTAGTTAAAGGTAAAGGAAATATTACAGTTAATGGTAAAGATATAAAAGACTATATGCCTTATGAAACATTAGTAATGGATTTAGTTCAACCTTTAGAATTAACTGAAACAAAAGACAAATATGATGTAATTATCACCGTTAAAGGTGGAGGATTTTCTGGTCAAACAGGAGCTATCAGATTAGGACTTGCAAGAGCATTAATGCTTGCAAATGCTGATAGTAGACCAACATTAAAAACAAATGGTATGATTACTCGTGATGCTAGAATCAAAGAAAGAAAGAAATACGGATTAAAGAAAGCTCGTAGAGCTCCACAATTCAGTAAGAGATAATATAAAAAACCCAATTATTTGGGTTTTTTATTTGCATAAATATATTTTTATGATATTATATTTTACATAGGAGGGTTTTTTATGTTGAGATATTTAAAATATGATAATCTAAATATAGATGAAGAACTTATTAAAATTAATAATTGCAAAGAAGTAGAATTAGTATTAGAACCAAATAATAAAAAATGTTTATTTATTTTAGGAATGTTATTCGCAAATGGAACTAAAATTAAAATATTAAATGAAAAAGATTTAAATCTTGAAACTACTAACAAATCATTCTCAATGATGGCATATGTGTGGAGTAGAATGGGAAATGATGATTTCCCATCATATGATTACTCAAATGTAAAGACAGAAATGGATAAAAGAATTGCTGGCTTTAAGCAAATGGGATTCGGATTACATAAAATAACTAATAATCCAGTTGATAATAGAATCTTTCTAATTTGTCCTGTTAGAAATGCTACACCGGAGCAAAGAAAATGGATTGAAGATTTTGTTGTAGAAAAAGATGAACAAGGCTATTCTATATATGCACCACATATCCACACAAATCAAAAAGATGTATTAGGCGGATATAACATATGTACTGATAATTCGGAAGCTATTGCTATGTCTGAAAAAATAGATATTTATTATGATCAAACTAGCACCGGTAGTGCATTTGATTTGGGAGTGGCTTATGCTCTTAATAAACCTCTTGAACTATTAAATAGAGATGAAATAGTTTTTAATGAGGATAGTTTTATTGATAATATAGTTAAAGATTGGCCATATAATGCTAAAAAGAAAAGAACATTGTATATTGATAAAAATGGTAAAAGATATTATAACGTACATAAATGAGAAAAATCTCATACAATCAAAGGATACGTGTGATTATTCAAGTCAAACGTAATTTCTTAATATTGCATCTGAAATCAACTAAGTTGAAATTGGATGTTTTTTATTTTGAAAGACAATCATCCGATATATTTTAAATGTATTTAATATGATTATGATAAGTAAATATTTTACATGTAATACTATATTGCAAAAAATAATGTAAAATGATAAAAAATAATTTAAAAAAAAGAATAAATAATGATATAATACTTTTAGAATAGGAAGGGAATAGATTGTGGCTGCAAAAGTATTTAAAACAATAGATGAACAAATTGAGATACTTAAAAGCAAAGGACTAGTAATAAATGATTATGATAAAGCAAGTGAAATACTTTTAAGAGAGAACTATTTTTTCTTAAATGGATATAGATCTCCTTTTCTGATTACCGGTTCTAAACACTTTGTTGAAGGGTGTACATTTGAAGAAATGTATGCTTTGTTTACTTTTGACAGATTTTTTAGAAATATTGTATTTAAAAACATACTAATTGTTGAGAACAACTATAAATCTATTTTTAGTTATGTATTAAGTAAAAAGTATGGTTATAAGGAAAAAGATTATTTAAATATAAATAATTTTGATAGAAGCAAAGAAAATGTTAAAAGAATAAATGATTTAATAAGAAAACTAAAAAGACAAATTAGAATAAATGGTTATCAGCATCAAGCTACAAGCCATTATATTAACAATTATGGGTATATTCCTATGTGGGTAGGAGTGAAAGTATTAAGTTTCGGTTTGATGAGTGAATTATTCACAATCATAAAAGATGAAGACAAAGCAGAAATTGCTAGTTATTATAAAGTAGGTGCTGAAGAACTGGAAGATTATTTGTCAATTCTTTCTAATTATAGGAATTTATGTGCTCATGAGGATATATTATATAATCATGAAACTCAAAAAGGCATTGATGATAATAAATATCATGAATTATTAAATATACCTAAAGTTGATGATGAATATATATATGGTAAACACGATATATTTGCATTAATAATAATATTAAAAGAATTATTAACTGTTGATGATTTTAAAATGATGATGAATGAAATAATATATGAAATAGATTGGTTAGAATCAAAATTAAAATCAATTAAAATAGAAAAAGTATTATATAGGATGGGATTTCCAGATAATTATAAGCAAATATCTTATATTGAGTAGGAGGAAATGTGAAAAAAACAATTGTTTATATAATAACTATTATTTTGTCGATGACTGCAGGTTTTGCAATATTTTATATGTTAATTCATTATTATCCCAACACTGTTATTAAAACCATTAATAAAGTGGAGAAAACTGTAACTGTAACTGATAGCGGGTTATCTGCTGGGATTGAAAATGTATATGATTCAGTAGTTGTAGTAGAAAATTATCAAAAAAATAAATTGGCAGGCACCGGATCTGGATTTATATATGATAAAAATGGATATATTATGACAAATCATCATGTTGTTGAAAAAGCTTCAGAAATTAAAGTTATTTTAATGGATGGGGAAACATTAAATGCAACTGTAATAGGAAGTGATCCATATGCAGATATTGCAGTTATACAAATAGATTCAAAATATGTAAAACATGTTGCTAAAATAGGAAGTAGTGAAGAAACAAAAGTTGGTGATACTGTTTTTACTATTGGCTCTCCAATAAGTGCCGATTATTCTGGTACAGTTACAAGAGGAATATTAAGTGGTAAAGATAGAATGGTGGAAGTATCAGTTAATTCAAGTTCGACTGATTGGATTATGAATGTTATGCAAACTGATGCTGCGATAAACCCTGGAAATAGTGGTGGACCTCTTTGCAACGTTAATGGAGATGTTATTGGCATTAATTCGATGAAATTAGTTCAATCTCAAATTGAAGGAATAGGATTTGCTATTCCAATTGAAGATGCAGTTAAATATGCTAATACAATAGTAAAAGGCGAAACAATTAAAAGAGCTTACTTAGGTATAAGTATGGGTGATATTTCATCAACATATTCTTTACTAAGAAGAGGAATATATTTGGATTCTAGTATTACATCTGGGGTTGTTGTATATGATGTAGAGAATACTGGGCCATCATATGAAGCTGGTCTTGAAATGGGAGATGTTATTGTAAAAATAGGACAATATGATGTAAGTAATGTTGCCCAGTTAAGATATTATTTATTTAAATATAATCCTGGGGATACAATAAAGGTAAAAGTAATAAGAGGAAAGGAAAGTAAAACATTTGATATTACATTAGGAACAAGTAATTAACTTGTTCTTTTCTTGAAAAATAAGATTGTTTACCATATAATTATATATATAATATAGGGGTTGATAAGATGAAGAATTATGCATATTTTGATAGCAAGACAGCATTAAGAGAACTGAAAACCTCACTTAATGGTCTTACTTCAAAAGAGTCTTCACATAGACTTAATAAATATGGTTTAAATGAACTTCCTAAAGAAGAGAAAAAGAATCTTTTCCAGATTTTTTTGAATGCATTTAAAGACCCTATTATTTATGTTTTATTATTCGCCGCTGTAATATCATTTGTTGCTAAAGAATATTTAGATGCCTTTGCTATATTTTTAATTATTGTTATTGATGCAATAGTATCTACAATACAAGAATATAAAGCAGAGAAAAATTCCGAATCTTTAAAAAAATTAATAAAGATGAATGTTAAAGTAATTAGGGACAATAAAGTAGTTGAAGTTGATTCATCTAAAATAGTTATTGGAGATATTATTGTGCTTGAACCTGGTAGCAAAGTTTCAGCAGATGCAAGAATAATTAATTGTACTAATTTAACAGTAGATGAAAGTATACTTACTGGTGAAAGTATTGCTGTTTTAAAAAATAATGAAAAGTTAAATATTAGTGATAGTGAAAAGAAATGTATGCTATTTGCTGGCACATCAGTACTTACTGGTAGAGCAATAGCTGTAGTTTGTGCCACTTCAATAGATACTGAGGTAGGAAAGATAGCACAAAAAGTCACTGAAACAGAGGAAAGTAAATCTCCGCTTACAAGAAGGATGGAAAAATTTTCTAAACAAATAAGTCTGATTATAATAATTATTTCATTAATAATTGCAATTATTTTGTATTTTAAACAGTATTCATTATTAGAAATATTTCTGTCAGTAGTTGCTTTGTCAGTTTCAGCAATGCCTGAAGGACTACCCCTAGCTCTTACGATGGCACTTACTATTGCATCAGATAAAATGTCTAAAAGAAATGTTATTGTAAAAAAGTTAAATTCAGTAGAAAGTTTGGGAAGTTGCACTGTAATTGCGAGTGATAAGACAGGTACATTAACTGTTAATGAACAAACTGCCAAAATAATAATGCTTGCAGATGGAGAAACATTTGAAATAGAAGGTAATGGATACAATGATAATGGAAAAATAATTGAATATGATTATGCAGATATAGATAATGCAAAATATATTGCAACATTAGGTAATATTAATAATGAAGCAATGTTGGAAAAAGATAGAAGTGGTTGGAAGAAGTTTGGTGATTCTATTGATATTGCATTTTTAGCTCTTGCAAGAAAATTAAAAGTGAATGATGTTAAATATAAGAAATTAGAAGAAATTCCATATGAATCAGAAAAACAATATAGTGCATATTTTTATAGAAAAAATAATAAAAACTATTGTACTGCTAAAGGATCAACAGAAGTTATTTTAGATTTTTGTAAATATATGTATACTGGAAAAGGCAAAACAAAAATAGATACTAAAAAAATACTTAAACAAAACGAAAAATTAGCTTCAAGTGGTTATAGGGTAATCGCAGTGTGCGATGGTGAAGTGTCACTTGAGGAAAACTATGATGAGAGAGATATTAAAGATTTAACGTTTATAGGTCTTGTTGGGTTTATTGATCCTGTCAGAAAAGAGGTAAAAGCTTCTATCAAAGAATGTGAAACAGCAGGAATAAAAGTCCTAATGATTACAGGAGATCATGCATTAACTGCATATGCTATAGCAAAAGAACTAGATATTGTTTCTTCACAAGATGAGGTAATAACAGGAAGTGACTTAGATTTCTACATAGATGATCAAGAAAAGTTTGATAGATTTATTTCTGATAAAAAAGTATTTGCAAGAGTAACTCCACTTCAAAAATTAAGAATAATTGAATCACTCCAAAGACAAGGTGAATTTGTGGCAGTAACCGGGGATGGAGTAAATGATGCTCCGGCAATTAAATCAGCAGATATAGGTGTTGCGATGGGAAGCGGGACAGATGTCGCTAAAGAAAGTGCAAAAATGATTATTACTGATGATAATTTTACTTCTATAGTTGCTGGAATTGAAGAAGGAAGAAATGCTTATTCTAACATTAGGAAGATAAGTATATTATTGCTATCTTGTGGTTTTGCAGAAGTTTTATTCTTTGTGTTATCAATTATATTTAATTTGCCAATTCCGTTAGTGGCTATACAATTATTATGGTTAAATTTAGTAACTGATGGTCTTCAAGATATGGCTCTTTCATTTGAAAGAGAAACAGATTCTATTATGAAAGAAAAACCTAGAGATCCAAATGAAAACTTATTTGAAAAGAATTTAATATCACAAATATTAATATCTGGTTTATTTATTGGAATTATTGTATTTGTAATATGGAATATATTAATTACAGAAGTAAAAATGGATGTTAGCCATGCAAGGGCTTATGTACTTGCACTTATGGTATTTATTCAGAATATACATGTATTAAACTGTAGAAGCGAAAAGAAGAGTATATTTAAAATAAACTTTAAACAAAACAAATTTATTTTATTTACAATTGTGATGAGTATAGTACTTCAAATAATAGTGATGGAGGTACCACAATTTTCCCAATTTTTACAAACTTATAGTGTCCCAGCATTACATATGTTTATATTACTTTGTGTATCAATTCCAATATTATTTGTAATGGAATCATATAAACAATTTAAAAATAGCAGAGAATAGAGTATAATATATAATAGGAGTAGGAGGAATAATTATATGAAAAAAAATATTTTGATGTTAATAAATGGTTTTGGCGTAGAACAAAGAGATTCATATAATGTATATTCTGAAAATTTAATGCCCAATATGGATAAACTTACTAAAACTTGCTTGTTTGGGTCAATAAACAGTGGTGACCTAGATTATAAGACAGGTTATAGGAGATTTAGCATAGGCATTGGTGAAGAACTAACATATAGTATTGTTAATAATTCAATAAACGATGAAAGCTATAAGAATAATGAGCTACTCAATTATATTATTGGACAATTAAATACTAAAAGTTCAAAAATCCATGTAATATGTTATTGGGATAATGAGAATACTATTTTACAATTAGTTGTATTCTTAAAAGAAATTATAGAAAGAACTAAAATTCCTATAAATGTTCACTTAGTTTTGAATCAAAAATCATTGAATGATTATAGATATATTGAAAAAAGTATGAATACTTTAAATTATGAACTTGGTAATAATCTTAAAGTTGGAATTGTATCTGGAGCAAATAATCAATTATTCTATAAAGATTTTATGAAATTATTTATTGCTGATTCGGGAGAAAAATGGAAAGATGTTTCAAAGAAGGTAGAAGTATTATATGATACTAAAACTAAACCAGAAGATGTAAGAACATTTGCTTTGAATAATGGAACAACTTTAAACGATAATGATAGTATATTATTCTTTAATTATTCAAATATAGATGTTACTCCTTTCACTAAGGAGTTAATTGAACAAAAATATAGAAAATTAAACTTAGGAACTATAAGATTTTATTCATTATTTCCTATTAAATGTGATAATGTTAATATTCCATCTATGTATAATTATGCAGTTTCATCTACATATATGTTAAATTCAATAAAGACAATAAATGCTAAATGTATGGTTATGGCAAAACAAGAATATTGTCCAGAAATAAATAAATATTTAACTGGACTTAGAAACACATATGAAGAAAGCATTAAATATATGCCTACTGATAATGGATTTATATATGATGGAAATATTTTATTAAATACAATAGTTTCATTAAAAGAAGAACTAGTAATAGTTAATTATGAAATAGATGATTGTAAAACAGTAGAAGAGATTAAAGATAGACTTTCTAAAATAGATAATGTTATTGGAATACTATATGGTTATACAAGTCAAAATAATATAGGATTATTTATTTCTTCTCTTTACGGATTAGAAAAAGAATTATATAATAATAAACATGAACTTTGTAAGATTAACTTTTCTGTTAGAGCACCAGTTATTGTGGCAGATCCTAGTATTACAAAGAATAATTATACATTAGAAGAAGGAACTGTATTTAATCTTGCAAACTCTGTTTATAAAAACATTAATGGCAATTATAGACATGAGGGTATAGTAAAAAGAAAAAAGGGAATATTATCAATATTTAAGAAGTAGGAGTGAAATATGAAAAAAGTTACAGGAAAAAGATTTTGTGCATATATAGTTGATTACGTAATAGTTGCATTAATTGCTTCATTATTTGCTAGAGTGCCAATTTTAAATCCAAATTATGATAAGTATATGGAAGAATATAATAAGTATATTGAATCAGTTAAAACTAGTTTGAATGATAGTGCATCAGATGAAATAATTGATAATTCATATGCAATGACAAAATTAGGTGTTAATATTACTATAATTAATTTAGTAGTAGGTGCTATATACTTTGTAGGTTTTCAATATCTAAATAAAGGTCAAACACTTGGTAAAAAAATGTTAAAAATTAGAATGGTTGATGACAATAATGAAAGACCAAAATTATATCAAGTATTAATTCATTCAATAATAATTAATAGTTTACTTACAACAACAATATCTGTAATAACACTATTATGTTTATCTAAAGCCACATATCTAAATATCAGTGAAGTTGTACAAATAATTGACATGGGATTATTGTTTGGATCATTTGGTTGTATGATAATTAGAAAAGATGGAAAAGGTATTCATAATATTTTAGCTCATACAAACGTAATAGGAGAATAAGTATGATAATAGGAATTGCAAATGACCATAGAGGTGTAAAATTAAAAGAAAAAATACAAAAATATCTACATAATAACGGATATTCGTGTATAAATTATGGGACCGATACTGAAGATAGCGTAGATTATGTAGATTATGCCGAAAAGTTATGCAAAGCAATTAATAATCATGAAGCAGACTATGGAATTTTAATTTGTGGTACAGGAATAGGTATGTCAATCGCGGCTAATAAAATAAAAGGAATTAGGTGTGGAAGGGTAGTAAATGCAAAAGAAGCCGCTTTAACAAAAGAACATAATATGGCAAATGTAATTGCACTTTCAGAAAATACAGAAAATGTTGAAGAAATTGTTGCTGCATTTTTAAATACAGAATATTCTAATGAGGAAAGACATATAAGAAGAGTCAATAAAATTAATAAATTGGAGGAAATAAATGAATAGAACATTGTTAAAAGTTGCTGGTATTATTTCAATTATTATAGGAGTTATTTGCTCTTTAACTATAATTGGATTAATAGTAGGTATACCTCTTATAATCGGAGGAGTTAAATTTAATGACTACTCTAAAATGAGTGATGAAGAAATAGAAAAAAATAAAGATAATATTCTAATTTGGACAATTGTATTCTTGTTTATTAATCAAATTAGTGGTGTAATTGCATTAATTGCATATTTATTATATGAAGCAAATAATACTAGTTATGTTAAATCATATAAACAAAATAATAAATATACGGAACTTGAACGAATTAAAAAATTATATGATGATAAAGTATTAACAAAAGAAGAATACGAAAAAGAAAAAGAAAGAATATTGAATTCTTAATATGAATAAAATATACTATGAAAATAAGAATCATAGTATTTTTTATTGTATTAATTTTACTAATAACAAGTTATAAACAAGAAAAAAACTCAAATGAGGAAAATGTAGTTAAGTCAAATACCTTAGCAGTAAATGTTTTAAAAAATGATGAAATAGTTAATGTTGATTTAGAAAACTATGTAATTGGAGTAGTGGCATGCGAAATGCCTGCTTCATTTAAAGATGAGGCCTTAAAAGCTATGTCTGTTGCCGCTAGAACATATGCATTATATAAAATGAAGAAAAATAATAAATATGATCTTACTGCTACAACAAAGGATCAATGTTATATCACAATCGATGAAATGAAAAATAAATGGAAAAATAATTATAATAAATATTATAATAAGATAAAAAAAGATGTTTATTCTACTGAAGGGGAATATTTAACATACAATGGGGATGTTATAATAGCTTTTTATTTCTCTATTTCTAACGGATATACTGAAAATGTAGAGAATGTTTTTTCACAGAAGTTAGATTATTTAGTAAGTGTAGATTCTTCTTTCGATAGTAAATATTCATACAAAGAAAGTACAAAAGAAATAAAATTAAAAGATTTTTTTAGTAAATTAAATATTAAAGATGATAAAATAAATAATATTTCAATTGAAAGATATAATACGGGTAGAGTTAAAACTATAAAAGTTAATAAAAAATCATTTAGGGGAACTACTTTCAGAACTAAATTAGGACTTAGGTCAACTGATTTTGAAATAAAATATGATAATCAAAAGGTATATATAACAACAAAAGGATATGGACATGGTGTGGGTATGAGTCAATATGGCGCCAATGCAATGGCAGATGCAGGATATAACTATGAGGATATTTTGAAATATTATTATACTGGTGTAAAAATAATGCATAATTAAATAAAAAATGTTCACTCTATATTTAGGAGAGTGAAAAATGGGAAAAATTTCTAAAGTGTTATTACCTACAATGTATTTAGGTATAATATCAGTTATGATTATTAGCGTAGTATTAGTTTTATCTGGAATACAAACATTCTTGAATGAATCACCTATTCATCAATATACACTTGATAATGTATTTGAAGGAAATGTAATGCCAGTTGTCAAACAGGAACCAACATATGAATCAATTATTAAACCTTATTTGACTGACAATGTTACAGTTGGTAGATATTTTTATGATTTTGAATCTGATGAAAAAAAACAAGAAGAATCTTTAATATTATATGGTGATACTTACATGCAAAATAATGGTGTTGATTATGTATGTAAAGATAAATTCGATGTTGTTTCAGTCTTAGCTGGTGAAGTTATTTCAATTGAGGATAGTGAAATATATGGTAAAATATTAACTATTAAACACAATGATAATTTGAAAACTGTTTATAGTAATATTACCGATGTATTAGTTACTGTTGGATACTATGCATCTCAAGGTGAAATAATAGCTTCAAGTAAAAAATCAACAATTGATAATAATGATAATCAAATGTTACATTTTGAAGTGTACTATAAAGACAATGCAATTGATCCTGAAAACATATATACTTTATCAGTAAGTGAGTTTCAATAAAACCTTTAATGGTTTTATTTTTATTTATAAAATTTATGTTGTTGAAAAAGAAATACTCTTATATTATAATTATCTAGGTGAAAAAAATGATAAATTTTGTAGTAGTAGATGACAATAAGCAACATAGAAAGAAAATATGTGATGTAATCATGAGTAATATGATGTCTAATCAAATTAACTTTAAAATAAATGAATACTCAGATTTTGATAAAAAGTTAATACAATATATTGATAGTAAAGATCATTTATCAATCTATATTTTAGATTTAGAACTTCCTAGTGGTGATGGAATTGATATCGCAAGAACAATTAGGAATAAGACAAATGATTGGAATAGTCCAATCATTATTATTACTGCTCATGAATCATTGTATTATGAAGTATATAAACAAAGATTACAGATATTAGATTTTATTCCTAAAATTAATTCAATAGAAAAACCATTATCGGAAGATATAGAAATATGTTTAAGAATGTTAAATAAAGAGAAAGTATATAGATATACATATAAAAATATTGCCTATAACATTAATTTGAATAGTATTAAATATATTCAAAGAGATGCTAGACGTACAAAAATAGTTACTACAGATAAAATGTATTACCAAAATATAACTATTAATGAGATTAAGAATTTATTACCGGATTATTTTGTTATCTCTGCTAAAGGAACAATATTAAATATGAAAAGTGTTAAAGAAATTGACTGGAATGAAATGCTAGTATATTTTAATGATAGTACTAAAGACTATTTGGTAACTAGAAGTCATAAAAAGGAGATAGAAAAATATGAAGTTGATTGATTGGACATTATTAAGTTTTGCTTCTTCATTGTTAGTGTTATTTCAAAATTATTCCTTTTCAAAACTTATAAATGAAAAAATCAAGATAAGCTTTAAAAATATTTTAGTATTAATTTTTAGTGGAATTATTGTTACTTTGAATACATACAATGTTCAAAGTACACTAAGAGCTTTTATTAGTTTCGCAATTATTATTACTGCAGAATATGTTATATTTAGAAAAAATATATTAGATACATTTATATATGGTAGTTTCTGCTATATTATGGTTTGTATAACAGAAATACTATTATCAATTATTGTTATTAATTTTGATTTGATAAATCTACAAGTAATAGATCACAATGTTAAGTATAAGATTCTGTTATCTATGTTGATGACACTTCCTACATGTATAATTACGAGTAGTAAATATATTCAAAAACTTGCGAAGAGCATTTTGAATATATTTAAAAAATCATTTGTTATGATACTAGCTATTTTTTCTTTATTTGTAATAACCGTAATAATAGAGTTTAGAAATGTTAAAAATATATCCTACACTGCTTATATAGGCAGTATAATTGTACTTCTAATATTTATTTTCCTATTTTTACTCGTTTTAAATAATAAAAGAAAAATATTAAAGGAAATAGAGAAAACAAAAATATTATTAGATTTTATGAATGATTATGAAAAAAGAATAGATGAAGATAGGATTAATAGACATGAAATGTTAAATAATTTATTAATTTTAAAAAGTTATAAGAATAAAAACAGCGAAGAATTTAATAATACATTAGATGAATTAATAAAATTATATAATTCTAAAAAAGTTGGTATTAGAAATATATATAAACTTCCATCTGGTCTTAAAGGAATAATATATTTTAAATTAAATGAAATTAATAAAAAGAATGTAAAAGTAAATATAAATATTTCAAAGCAATTATCTAATAATTTAGAAAAGATAGATAATAAAACATATACAATGATTTGCAAAATAGTTGGAATAGTATTTGACAATGCCATAGAAGCAACATTATCAAGTAAAAAGAAGCAATTATTATTTGATGTTTATGAAGAAAATAATGATATTATTATTGATATAGAAAACTCTTTTAATAACACTGTGTATATAGAAAAAATATCTAATAAGAATTATTCCACAAAAGGTAAAAATAGAGGTTTGGGTTTGTATATTGTTAAGAAAATGATTAATAGCAATAAAAAATTATCTTTAGAACAAAAGATAGACAAAGATATTTTTATTACAAAATTATGTATAAAAAATTTAGCTGAAAAACTCAGCTAAATTTTTAAATTAATTATAATAATGATTCTGGCATTTCAGGTTCATCAATAAAGAATATTAAGCATCCAGCACTAGCAGTAGCAGCAACTAATGCTCCTAAAAAAGCAGTAACGCTAGCAAATAGTTTCATTTTATACCTCCTTTCTTATAACTCTTATAGTTATCATACTTTAGGCCTAATAGTTTATAACTAATAGGTAATATCATTATACTTTGCATAATTATTGCAAAGATTATCGAATTGCACATTTCATTATTAATATAAAAAGTAAGTATAAAATATATCAATGTTATTATTAATGTTCCAATTTTAAATGCTGTTCTTTTATTTTTATGAATTAATGGTCTTTTTTCTGTATCAGCTGGAGCATATAATATAAATAAAATACTACAAATAAGAAAAATAATGTTGATAACTATTCTCTTAATTATTAACACTTTGATTAAGAATGGTATAAGAGTAAATAAAGTAAGCGATAATACCCAACAATGCCAAGCTTTTTTGGCGTGCAATCCAAATCCCACTGATCTAATAATTGAGTAAAATAATATAAAAAATAATAGTTCTTTAAATGTTCCGATCAATAATGAAATGATAATTAATATAATTAGCTTAGTGATTGTTAAATAAATTGTCTCTATACCATATCGTATTTCCTTAAGTTTTATTTCATCATAGTTGTAATTTTTTGATATATTTTGCATTATTCCCTTAACAATTACCTCTTTCATTCTTGATACCTCTCTATAATAGAATAGAATATTTATTAACTAATTTTTTGTTAATTGTTTAAATGTAGTTTTTATTTGTATAAAATACATATTTCTAATTAAATAAACAATAAGTAAACACTTAATGACAAAAATATTTAATTTTATGACAAACGTAAGAATATTGTCGAATTTTTGGGTATGCTTTTAATTGTGCACAAAAAATAGAAGTATTATTATTAAACTAAGAAGGGACGGTGTTATATGAGTAGAGGTCGTGTGAAATGGTTTAATAATGAAAAAGGATACGGATTTATCGAATATGAAGGACTAGTAGATGAAGACATCTTTGTTCATTATTCTTCAATTGAACAAGAAGGCTATAAGACTTTAAAAGAAGGCGAAATAGTAGAATTTACATTAATAGAAACAGCTAAAGGTAATCAAGCAATTAATGTAAAAGAAGTTGCTATGACAACCATATAATAAAAATACACTTTGGTGTATTTTTTTTGTAAAATTTTTGTGAAATTGTGGAATAAAATATATAATTATGATACTCTTATATTAGGAGGAATGATATGAAATACAATATCCGTGGTAACAAGTTAGAAGTTACTGATGCTATTAATGACTACATCAAAAATAAATTATCTAAAGTAAATAAATACTTAGATGATAATGATGAAGTTGAGGCAAAAGCTTTAATATCTGCGAAAGGAAAAGAACAAAAAGTTGAAGTAACTATTTGGAGCGGAAAATATAATATAAGAGCTGAAGAAGTTAATGAAGATTTATATGCCGCTATAGATTTAGTTATTGATAAACTCGAAAAACAATTTAGAAGATATAAAGATAAAATAACTACAAAAAAGAATAAAACTGGTGCTAGTGTTCCAGATTTAGAAATAGAAGAATATTTTGAAGAAGATGAACAATCAATTGTAAGAAGAAAAGAAGTTTTCTTAAAACCAATTGATGAAGAAGAGGCTATAACTCAAATGGAACTTTTAGGACATACATTCTTTGTATTTAAAAATGTCGATACAGGCAAGATAAATGTTGTCTATAAAAGAAATGATGGAGATTATGGAATTATAGAGGCCAATTAGAAAAGTGATTATTCACTTTTCTTTTTTTCTTTGTTATAATAATTTGTATGGAGATGATGATATGGGCTTATTTAAAAATTTATTTGATTATGAAACAAAAGAATTAAAAAGAATTAATAAAATTGTAGATCAGATTGAAGTTTTAGATGAAGAAATGCAAAAAATAAAAGATTCTGATTTTAAAATAAAAACTGAAGAATTTAAAAAAAGAATACAAAATGGTGAAACATTAGATGATATATTAGTAGAAGCTTTTGCTCTTGCAAGAGAAGCATGTTTTAGAGCATTAGGAGAAAAACCATTTAGAGTTCAATTAATAGGTGGAGTGGCTATTCATAGAGGCAACATAGCTGAAATGAAAACTGGTGAAGGTAAAACATTAACAACGGTACTTCCTGCTTATTTAAATGCTCTTGAGGGAAAAGGTGTCCATGTTATAACAACTAATGAATATTTATCAACTCGTAATGCTGAATGGATGGGTCCTATCTATGACTTGCTTGGAGTAACAGTTGGAATAAATATTAGAGATAAATCACCACGTGAAAAACAAGAAGCGTATAATGCAGATATTACATATACAACAAATAATGAACTTGGATTTGATTATCTAAGAGATAATATGGTTGTTCACAAAGAAAATAGAACACAAAGAGGATTAAACTTTGCTATTATCGATGAAGTTGACTCAATTTTAATTGATGAAGCTAGAACACCATTAATTATATCTGGTGGGGTTGCCAAAACTGCTAATGTATATAAAGAAGCAGATAGAGTAGCAAAAGCATTAAAAATAGATGATTATGTATTAGATGAAAAAACTAAAAAAGTTACACTTACTGAAGAAGGAGTACACAATGCAGAAAAACTTCTTCATTTAGATAACTTGTTTGATATTAAAAATAGTGTAATGGTACATAATTTGGATAAAGCATTAGCTGCTAATTATGCATTTAAGAAAGACGTAGATTATGTGGTTGAAAATGATAAAGTTATTATAGTAGATACATTTACAGGAAGACTAATGCATGGACGTCAATTTAGTGAAGGACTTCATCAAGCATTAGAAGCAAAAGAAAATGTTACTATTAATGAAGAAACAAAAACTTTAGCAACAATTACATTCCAAAATTTATTTAGAATGTATAATAAATTATCTGGTATGACAGGTACAGCTAAAACAGAAGAAGAAGAATTTCAAAATATATATAATACTTATGTTGTGTGTATACCAACAAATAAACCAGTTATTCGTGATGATCAAGTAGATTTAATATATTCATCTTTAAATGGTAAATTTAGAGCAGTAGTAAGAGTTGTAAAAGAAATACATGCAACAGGAAGACCAGTATTAGTTGGTGTTGCTTCAGTAGAAACTAGTGAACTTGTAAGTCAATTATTAACCAAAGCTGGTATAAAACATGAACTATTGAATGCTAAAAACCATGAACGTGAAGCACATATTATTGAAGGCGCTGGTAAAAAAGGTGCTGTTACAATTGCAACAAACATGGCAGGACGTGGAACTGATATTAAATTAGGAGAAGGCGTACGTGAACTTGGTGGACTTTTTGTAATAGGTACAGAAAGACATGATTCAAGACGTATAGATAACCAACTTCGTGGTAGAGCTGGTCGTCAAGGTGATCCAGGTACTACAAGATTCTTTGTATCTATGGAAGATGACTTGATGATGAAGTTTGGTTCTGACAGAATGAAATCAGTAATGATGAATTTAGGTATTAAAGAAGATCAAGCAATATCAAATAAATTTATTTCTAATAGTATAGAGTCTGCTCAAAAGAAAGTTGAAGGATTTAACTTTGATAGAAGAAAAGCATTACTTGATTATGATAATGTTATTT
>CAMUZE010000001.1 GCA_947165135.1 uncultured Clostridia bacterium | reverse complement strand
TACTTAATGTTATGGAATATAATGTTCCGATGACTGCAAATGAAATAATGGATAAATTAGGTATTAAATCAAAAGAAACTTTAAGATCAACATATCTTGATCCAGCAATAAAGGAAGGAGTTGTTTCATTAACAATTCCAGACAAACCAACAAGTAAAAATCAAATGTATTATAAAGTATAATGACAGAACACAAATGTGTTCTGTTTTTAGTAATATTATGAACAAAAGTTTTTTGAAATACAGTAATAAGGCGAAAAGTTTGACTTTATATGGCTTGATATAAAAGATTAGTAAATTATATGATATAATAAAATTGTAAATAATCTTTATTAATGTGAGGAGAAATTTTATGAAAAGAATAATATTGTGTTTAGTAATAATTATAGGAGCATTAACTATAACTGGTTGTGGTAATAAAGCAACAGAAAATGAATCAAATAAAAGTATAATTATTTCAGATGTAGATAAATGTACAAGATGGGAAGCTATAACAAGCTATGATATAACATTAGAATTTAAGGATGGCAAATGTGTTTCTGAAAATTATAGATTAGAATTTTTGAAGGAGAGTAATGCTATTGTTTATGGTATGGAAGTGGAAGGTCAATCTTATATAGAGGATTATAAACAAGAAGGAAATATTGTTACTTATAAGCGTACAGGAATAAATAATGATTTTTATGATAAAACAATTGATGAAGCATATGATATTGCAAAGAAATTGTATTCAAGTGCAACGATAACAAAAAAATAAAAGTGATTGGAATGTTAAGATATTAGGAGAATGTAAAAATTCTCTTTTTATGTGATATACTATATATGAGGTGAACTTATTATGAAAAAAATGTTACTGCTATTATTTTCTTTAATATTATTGTTTAGTGTTACTGGATGTGGTTCTAATGGAGAAAAGCAAAATAACAATGGGCAACAAGAACAAAAATATGAAGAAAAAGAAAACAACAATCAACAAAACAATTCAAACAATAATTATGTAGATGATGATGAAATTATTGAATTTGATAATGATGATAATGGTCCAACAGATGAAAAAACTGTGACTGTAGAAGAAGTAATTAATTGTGATGGTTGTGTATATGCATATTTTAGTGATGAAGGTGATAAAGCAAAAACTTTAGGAGCCACTTTATCTCCTAGTGATTATACAAAGGATATCAACAATTTAAAAACAGCAGGAGGAAAACAAAGACATAATTTCTTTGGATTAGTACTTTCTGGTAATACAATATCAAGAGCATATGCATGCATATTAAAAGATAATAAAATATATTGTATTGAAGGATCTACTAATGGTGCATATCATAATAGTAATATTGCCATTTTAAACAAAATATTTACTAATGGTCAATGTAAAACTATTTCAGACGGGAATACTTATACTTGTACAGATGGTAGTTATAACGGTGATACAAAAACTAACGGATACACTAGTTTACATTATGAAACAAGTTGTACTATCTATGGTGCAAATTCTAATACAGGAAAATTAATTTGCCATTAGTATATGAATATAATAGATCGTACTATTAAGATATTCCTGTACATTAAGATGAGAAAAAATCTCATCTTTTTTTAGTAATATTCTAAGCAAAATAATTTTAAAAATTTACGGTATAATGAATATAATAGAGGTGTGTAACATGAATAAAAAACTAAAATTATTTCTTAAAATTTTATTGGGAATTATTATTGTTTTATTATTATCTATTATTGTTATATTTGTAGTTCATAAAATAAAAAGTAATAATGAGTATAATGAATTAAAAGATTTAGGATATATTAATAAATATTCAGCAGGAGATTATGATTTAAATATTTATAGAATTGGTAATAAAAATAGTAAACATAAATTAATTGGTATTTCTGGATTAGGTGTTCATAATTATAGTATTGAAATGACTTTTGTAAATGAACAATTAAAAGATGATTATGAAATAATTTATATTGATAGAGCTGGTTATGGATATAGTGATGATACTTCTAAAACACAAACAGTAGAACAAATAGTGTCTGATTATAGAACTGCTCTTAAAAGTGTTGGAATAGAAGGACCATATATTCTTATGCCACATTCAATTGGTGGAGTGTATGCAACATATTGGGAAAGTACATATCCTGATGAAATAGAAGGAGTTATATTTATAGATGGGACTCCACTTGGAATGAATATTTATGAGAACGAAGATTATAGTGTAAGTTTTTCTGATTATTTTGATGTGTTATTATGTAAATTAGGAATGCAAAGATTCAGTATTCGTGATGTTAGTGATTCTCTTCCGAGTGAGTATACTAAAGAACAACAAAAACTAACTGATTATTTAAATATAAAATCAAGTATGAATAAAGCTCCACTTTCTGAAATAAAAGAAAAGAACAATAATGTTAATAAAGCTTATCAAAGTATTAAGAGTAATGATATACAAAAAATATATATCGAGTCATCGCGTGGTGCTAGAACTATTGAAGAAGTAAAAGAAGATTTAAAATGGGTAAAGAAAAGAAAACAAGAATTAGGATTAAAAACAATTACAACTATGCCATCAGATGATAAGATAACACAATTGATAGAATAATTTTAGAAGAATTAAAAAAATATTATAGTAGAATTATTATAGATTCAAAATTTAAAGATCAAATATTAGATGATTATCAAATGCTTATACAAAGCATGTATTTAACAAAGTATATTGCTGAGAGAAAATCAAAAGATTTATCTAAGGTTGAATACTCGCCAATAGTAAAAAAATTGTATAAATATAACGGGCAAATTTAAGAGTATGATGATTGTAAAAAGTCTAAACAATATTGTGACAAATAACTAATTGTTATTACATTTTTTTGCTGTAAAAAAATATTTTAAAAGTTGAAAGATATTTTTCATAGAGTAATTGTGTTATAATTTTTATAGAATGTGGGGCTATATAAATGTGGTTTTTAATGTTTTTTGTTTTTCTGGCACTAGCTTTAGATTGGTTAATATATAAAAAGATTAGTAAAGTAAATACATTTTGGAATTATCTATTTTGTATTGGAGCATATCCGTATTTGTTAGTTATTTTATACTGCTTAGTTGTTGGAATTTATAATTGGGATTTGGTCGAAACTTTTTTTGGAATCTGGCTTGCGGTAGTTATTTATTGGTATGTTAGCATTCCATCACTGATATTAATGATTATTTCATACGCTAATATTAAAAGAGTACATAAAACAAGTATAGATAACTAAAACAATCATATGTTATAATTTTATTAGGAGGTTTTTTATGATTATTGCGATGGCTTGTACAAAGAATTGGTATCATTATTTAATGGTTGATATTTTTTCTTTGTTAGAATGTACAAAAAACATTAAAAAAATATATTTATTATTGGAAACTAATAAGATAAAGGATGTTCCGTATTTGCAAAAAATAATTGATGAATACGGAGTGGAAATTAAGTTAATAAATTTCAACAGGGAGATAGATAAATTAATTGATAAAGGCAATGTTAATAGAGATACAATTTACTCTAATTTTTGTTTTGCAAGATTAGCACTTCCTTCTTTAATCAAAGAAGATAAGGTTTTGTATATTGATACCGATGCTATAGTAAGAAAAGATATATCAAAAGTTTGGAGAGTCGATATAAGTGATTATTATGTGGCTGGAGTAAAAGATTACGGAGTTTTAACTGATAATACATATGAACGTTTATCAATAACTGGGAAGTATATTAATTCTGGTTTTGTTATTTTTAATTTAAAGAAAATAAGGAAAGAGAATATTCAAGAAAGTTGGTTTGAGGTAATTCGACAAAAGGAATTAAAATATCCAGATCAAGATGCGTTAAACTTGGTATGTCAACATAATGAATTATATTTACCAAGTATGTATAATTATTCTCATAGTGTTACCAAACAAGTACTAAATAGAAGTTTGGTAAAAGTTTACCATTATGCGGGTGAAAAAATACAATGGGTAGTAGATAGGTTTTTTGCTGAAGAATGGTATGACGCCGAAGAAAATTTTTATGACAAATTTGGATATTAAGATATTGATAGTAAAAAGAAATTGGTAATAATTGCGTATTATGGAGAATTATGAATTAAAAAAATTATTATATATTTTAAAACAGGCTAATAGGATTAAAAATGGTAAGTTATTTAAGCTATTAGATGAAAATGGAGAGCAATATCTAAGTGATAGTCCAGGGACATTAGGTGGACATAAAAAATTAAAAATATATGGAAGACTTGATTGTCCTTCTGCTAATAGATGGGTTGAAAAAGGTCGATATGTTAAATATAGAGTATTTTTTGCTGATGAAAAAACAGCGATTAGAGCTGGATATAGACCATGTGCAATATGTATGCCAGATAAATATAAAGTGTGGAAAGAAAATCAAAAAAATCTAAAATTGACACTAGAAAAAAACATTAAATAATTTGGAGTGATACTATGTCTACCAATAAAAAATATAAAAATTTTATTTTAGAACAATTAAGTGTATTAGACAATATTATTTGGTGGAATATATGATGATAGATTTCTTGTGAAAAAAGTTGAAAGTAATAAAAAGTAAAATATGAAAGAATCTATTCCATATAAAAATGCTAAGCCTATGTATTTGGTAGATGTTGTTGATAATCAAGAAACACTGAAAAATGTAGTTATAGATACATATACTGGTTTAAAATGGTAAAGTAATTAGTAAAGTTGTTATCTAAATTTATTAAATAATCTATAAAATGGTATAATATAAGTGGTGAATAGTATGAAAAAAAATGGTTTTACTTTAACTGAGCTATTAGCGGTAATAGCTATATTAGGTGTTATTGTTTTGGCGGTTGTTCCTAATATAATAAAATTATTTAATCAAAGCGTGGATAAATTTTTCGAACAACAGCAAGGTTATGCTCTAAACGCTGCAGAATTATATGTACAAGATAATTGTAAAAAAAGTACACGTATAGGTTATGTTTGCCCAGGACACTATGAAATTGTTAATAATAGTCAAAGATATTTATGCTTGAAAGAAATTCAAGCAGCTGATTATATTGGTGAAATTAGTTACAAAGGGAATGTTTGTGAAGGGATGGTTATCTTTGATGAAAATGGTAAGAATGGTCAAACTTATTTGTATTGTGGTAGACAAAGTGATCAATCATATACATATAAAACAAGTGATTCAATAAATATAAAATCAGATTGCAAAAAATGACTTAATTTGTTAAGTCATTTTTAAATAAATTCTTTATACTATCAATTATTAAATTTTTCATTAAATCATAATTCATATTATCGTGTTTATGATAAATTATTTCATGACATAAGTTATCAATTAATCCCATCATTATATGGACTTTTTCATATAAATTGTTATCATTAAAATTATTTTTTATTAATAGATTTTTTATTGAGTTAGTCATTTCTAATTCTCTTTTATAATAGTATTTTGCTACTTGTTTATCAGAATGCACCATAGACATTATTTCTTCATGGGCTACATTAGATATTTTATGATTATTTACATAATATTCAATCATATTTCTAATTACATCTTCAAAATTTTTTTTATCAAATGTAATGTTTGAGTTTTTTAGCATAGGAAAAAATATATCATCACCATATTTTTCTAATCCCTCTATTAATATATCATATTTATCTTTAAAATATTGATATACAATTCCAGTTGAAACTCCTGCTTGACTAGCAATTTCAGCTGTGTTTGTATTATAATATCCATTTTTACAAATCAAATTAAATCCCACTTCGATTATTCTTTCTTTCTTTTCAATTGCTCTTTTCTGTTTTGGTTCTCTAATGTTATCTATCATTTTGTTCACCTCATGAAACAATTATATCATAAATAAATATAATGTGAAATATTTTTCATATTATATTGACTATTTGAATATCATGGAATATAATTAATATGAAATGTATTTCATATTTGGAGGTGGATATGATTAATAAAATAATAACTGCTGATCAGTTAAAAATAGGTGATACAGCGAAAGTGGTTGAGTTAGATATATCTAACAAAGAAATTAGAAGACATTTACTTGATATGGGAATTACTAGAGGTGTTGATATTTATGTTAAGAAAAAAGCACCGATGGGAGATCCAATTGATATAAGATTAAGGGACTACGAGTTATGTATTAGTAAAAAAGAATTATCTAATATAAAGGTAGGTGTTAGTTAATATGAAAATAGCTTTAGTAGGGAACCAGAATAGTGGAAAAACTACTTTATTTAATTTGCTGACAGGTATGCATGCAAAAATAGGGAATTGGCCTGGAGTTACTATAGAAAAGAAAACAGGTAAAATAAAAAATACTAAACATGAAATTACTGATTTACCTGGTATTTATTCACTAAGCCCATATTCTATTGAAGAAGATATATCTAGAAAATTTGTTTTTGATGAAAAACCTGATATTATAATTAATATTGTTGATAGTACTCAATTAGAAAGAAGTCTATATTTAACTACTCAATTATTGGAATTAGATTCTTATGTAATAGTAGCATTAAATATGTCCGATCTTTTAGAAAAAAAAGGTTTAGTAATTGATGAAAAAGAGTTATCTAAAAAGTTAGGCACTCCAGTTGTTAAAATATCTGCATTAAAAGAAACTGGTATAGATGAATTAATAAAATTAATTAATAAAAAGAGAATCTATAGTACAGTTAAAACTTATGATAATAATATTGAACAATCAATTAATGAAATTGAAAAAGAATTGCCTAAGGATGAAATGCATAAAAGATTTATATCAGTTAAACTTTTAGAAGAAGATAATAGATTTAAAGAATATAATAATAAGAATATAGATAAGATAAGAAAAGCACTAAGTAAAAATTATGACTTGGATTTAGAAGAAACTATTGCGACACAAAGATATGACTATATATCTGATATAAAAAGAAGTATTGTTAAGGAATCAAAAAATAAGACAAGTATAACAGATAAATTAGATAAAATATTTTTAAATAAATGGTTAGCATTTCCAATATTTATTGTAATAATGTTCTTGGTTTATTTTCTATCTGTTGGTGTTGTTGGGTCATTTACAGTAGATTTAATTGGTGTATGGTTTGAATCATTAGGTGGGGTAACTGAAAAGTTTTTATCTGGAATTGGAGCGTCTGAATGGTTAATATCATTGATTGTTAATGGAATTATTGCTGGAGTTGGAGCAGTGCTTGGATTTGTTCCACAATTAATTATATTATTTATTTGCATTAGTGTTTTAGAAACAACTGGTTATATGTCTAGAATTTCATTATTCTTAGATAAGATATTTAGACGTATCGGGTTAAGTGGTAAAAGTTTAATTCCATTTATAGTTGGAACAGGATGCAGTGTTCCAGCAATTATGGGTGCAAGAATTATAGAAAATCCAGATGAAAGAGAAATGACTACAATATTAACACCATTTATACCATGTAGTGCTAAATTACCAATTATTTCATTATTTGCTGGCTATTTCTTTGGAAAGAATTCTGGAATTATATCATTCTCATTATATTTGTTATCAATTGTAATAATTATTCTTACTGCATTATTATTTAAGAAATTTATTTATAAAAATACAAGTAGTACGTATATATCAGAACTGCCTGAATATAAATTGCCAAGTATTAAATATGTTGCAAAAGATGTATTTGATAAAGTAATTGCATTTATTAAAAGAGCAGGAACTATAATCTTAATTTGTTCAATTGCAATATGGTTCTTATTATCATTTAACTTTAGAATGCATTATGGAGTAAATGTTGAAGATAGTATGCTTGCTAAAATAGGAGATAAAATATCTATTGTATTTAAGCCAATGCTTGGAACAAAAAGTTGGGGTGCTACTGTATCTGCTATTCAAGGGCTAGTAGCAAAAGAACAAGTTGTATCTTCAATGTCCATTATTGCAGGATTTGGCGAAGAAGGAGAAGCAAGTGATATATTTAGTAATACTTCATCATTTGGTTTCTTTAGTAAAATAAGTGCATATGCGTTTATGATATTCAATCTTTTCTCAGCACCATGTTTTGGAGCGATTGGAGCAATGAGAAGAGAACTTGGAAGTAGAAAGAAAATGTTGCTTGCAGTTTTATTCCAAACCTCTTATGCATGGTTAATCGCAACATTATTTTATCAAATAGCTTCTCGTATAAAATATGTAAACATTGCTAATTTAGTTATAATTTTACTACTATTATTTATTATAATAATAGTGATAGTTAGAACAAAAAAACATACTGGATGTGAAAATTGTCCTTATTGTGATAAATGTGGTCACTAATTATTATTGGAAGTGAATATTATGAAAATTGAAAAAAATATATTAATAGCATTTTTATTAAATATATCCTTCTCAATATTTGAATTTTTTGGTGGAATATTTACTAATTCAGTAGCAATACTTTCTGATTCAATTCATGATTTAGGAGATGCAATATCCATAGGTGTATCTTATTTCATGGAAAGAAAAAGTAAAAAACATGCGGATAATAAATATACTTATGGTTATATTAGGTATTCAGTACTAGGAGGAGTGATTACTACAACTATATTATTAGTGGGGTCAATATTAGTAATAATAGGTGCAATTAAAAGATTACTTAATCCTGTAGAAGTAAATTATAGTGGTATGATTATATTTGCAGTAGTTGGAGTAGTACTTAATTTTATCGCAGCGTATGTAACAAGACAGGGAGATTCTATTAATCAAAAATCAGTTAATCTTCATATGCTTGAAGATGTACTTGGATGGTTGGTTGTTTTAGTTGGAGCCATCGTAATGAGATTTACTGATATTAGCGTAATTGATCCTATTATGAGTATAGGTGTTTCATTATTTATATTATTTAATTCCATTAAGAATTTAAAAACGGTATTGGATTTATTTTTAGAAAAAACACCAGATGAAATAGATATAGATGAATTAAAAGAACATTTATTAGAAATAAAAGGTGTTGATGATATACATCATATACATATATGGAGTATTGATGGTTTTAATAATTATGCAACTATGCATATTGTGTCTAAATCAAAAGATATAGTTAAAATAAAAAAAGAGATAAGAGAAGAATTATCAAGTCATAATATATGTCATGCTATACTTGAAACTGAAGAAGAAATATGTGATGATAAAGAATGTAACGTAGAATTTAAAGAGCATACACACCATCACCATCATCATTAAAATAGGAGAAATAATATGAAATACAGGTTACCCACGATTGATGATTATGAAATATTGAAAGAATATGTTGAAGAACATTATGCTAATGGGGAGAAGAATATCTCTGCTAGTTTAAATATGACTAATATGGATTTTAAAACATGGGTTGAAAAAGTAAATAGAAATAGTACTCAAGCTGATGATGAATGGGGTAAATATTACTTATACTTAGTTTTTAATGAAAAAGATAAATTAATTGGTTTGCTAAATATTAGATTTAATTTACCAGACTTTTTAAGAGAAAAATATGGAGATATTGGATATGGCGTAAGACCATCAGAAAGAAAAAAAGGATATGCTTCAAAAATGTTAAAATATGCACTAGATATTTGCAAGAAAAAAGAAATGAAATATGCGATTGTAGGTTGTTATGAAAATAATATTGGATCTAATAAGATAATATTAAAAAATGGTGGTAAATTATATAGAAAAGATATTGATAATATAAAAATCAATGATTATTGGAATTTGAAATTAAAAATAAATTGTTATAAAATAGAATTATGATAAAGGTGATGTAGATGCATTTTTATAATTTGATAAAAGATATATCAAAAAATGAAAAAGTAAAATTATTTGTTGATATGGATGGTGTAATAGCGTCATATGATTTTGGCAAACCATTGGACTTTAAGAATAAAAGACCACTTAACAGCAACATTGAAGTGTTAAGAAATGTTTCAAAACTTGGTAATGTTGAACTAAACATTTTATCTGTGTGTAGGGAAAACTACCAAATAGATGAAAAAAATGATTGGCTGGATAAGTATGCTCCGTTTTTTAAGAAAGAAAATAGGTATATTCTATCAAAAGAAACTATTTCAAATATGTCTTCATCTAGTATGAAATCAGATTTTTTAAAAAATATTAATACAAAAGATAAAATGATCTTGTTAGATGATGATATAAGAGTTTTAAGAACTGTTCATGATAATATAAATAATATAATATTGTTTCAGGATTCTGAATTAGTAGATTAGGAGGAGATTATGTTAAGTTATGAAGGTATATTTTTTGATAATGATGTAGCTAATTATATTTTTTCATTAGAAAAAACACATTTACCAATGGTTAATGATATATTACATTGTACATTTAAATATCATCCAGAAGAAAATGAAATATTCGATGAATTAGTTGGAAGAGAAATTGAAATATTATTATTGGGATACGCATGTGATGGCAAAAATAGTGGTTTTTTAGTAAAAATTCCAGATGAGTATATGAAATATTATATTAATAGAAATGAGGAGAATCCCGATAAGTTAAAACCACCACATATAACTACGTCATTAGCAGAAGGGGCAAAAGCAAAAGATACTCAATATTTAAACTTTCAACTTTTTGATAAACCTTATATTGTAAAAGGAAAATTTGGTTATTGGATTAAGGAATATGGACAAGGGTACTTGTCATTTGATAAGTATAAAAAAAGTCAAAAATTATAATACAAAAATAAAGGAGGAAAATATTATGAAAAAGAAAAGTAGCAAATGTACATGTGATGAAAAATGTACATGCGATGAGAATTGCACATGTGGATGTCAAGAAGGGAAAAAATGTACATGTGGATGCGGAGAAGACTGCAAATGTGATGAAAATTGCACATGCGGGTGTCATAAAGGAAAAAAGTGCACATGTAATGATAAAAAAAATAGAAATGATATTGAAAAATAATATATAAAATGTTATCCTATTTGTGGGTAGTGGTAATATGTTTATATTTATTTGTAAATTTATTATTGAGAAAAATTAAGGGTATTTTGCGTACTCTTTTTTTGTAGGAGGAAATAATGAAAGAGCAATTAGAGAAAGAAAGACTAAGACTTATAGTATTTAAAAGTGCATTAGAGTTAGGACAAAAAGTAGATGAACATTTACTTGATATGTATCATTTAGATAAAGATAAATATACTTTTATTGTACCTATCAATGAAAACTATTTTGATGATGGGCATTTAAAAGTAGAAATTAATTCTACTGTTAGAGGAAAAGATGTGTTTTTTCTAACAGATATTGGTAATTATAGTATTACTTATACAATGAGAGGATTTACAAATCATACTAGCCCTAATGATTTAATACAACAATTAAAGGATGGAATCGGAGCAACAAACAGGCATGCAGATAAAATTAATATAATAATGCCACTTTTATATGCTGGGCGTCAGCATAGAAGAAATACACGTGAAAACCTTGCATGTGGCGATAATTTAAGACAATTAGATCGTATACATGGTATAAGAAGCTTTATTACTTTTGATGCTCATGACCAAGGTGTTGAACATGCCACAGAAAACATGGAATTTGAAAATTTTTTTGCAACGAATACAATATTAGATGAATTTATTAATAATACTCCTAAAGAAGACCTTAGAAACATTGTTTTTGTAGCACCTGATAGTGGAGCTGTTGGAAGAAGAAATGTATATTTAAACTCATTTGATTCTGAATTTATTGATAGAGATGCTGGTGAGTTTTATAAACAAAGAGATTATAAACATTTAGTTAATGGAAAATATAAAGTCATTACACACAAATATATTGGAAATAATGATTTAAATGGTAAGACTGCTATAGTAATAGATGATATGATTTCTAGTGGCGGTAGTATGTTAAATGTAATTAATGAACTACATGATCTTGGTGCAACTAAAATATATGTAATGATTACATTTGCATTATTTACAAGGGGTATAGATGAATTTAAAAAACTATATGAAGAAGGTAAACTAGCTGGAATATATACAACTAACTTAACTTATATACCAGAAGAATATAAAAATGAACCTTGGTTACATATATGTGATTGTTCTAAAGAAATAGCACAAATAATTTACAATATGCATAATGATTTATCAATAACTGGAATATTAAAAGATAAATCTGAACCAATAATGTTGCTTGAAAAGAAATTTGGTAAACAAAAAAAAGATAAAAAAGGATATGATTTTGATGAGTCAATCATACAATTCCATTAATATAATTGAATATGAAGAAAAGTATTTAGAAGATGTACGTGATTTGTTAACTGAACTTGAAGAATATATAGTATCAATAGATGAAGATCAATTGGATCGCGTTCATCCTGAATATCATGAAAAAATGGCTCTTCATGATTTAAAAGAAATAAAGGAAAATAAAGGTAAATGTTATTTAGCAATAAGTGATGGAAAAGCAATTGGATTAATAATGGGATGTATATTTCCATACGAAGAACATGATTATTTAGATTATAAATGTCCTAAAAGAGGAGAAATAACAGAATTAATAATCACATCTAAAGTTAGAAGTACTGGTGTTGGTGGTAGATTAATTGATAAAATGGAAGAATACTTTATTTCTGAGGGATGTGAGTACTCTTTTGTAGATATATTTGCATATAATAAAAATGCCGATGACTTTTATAAACATAAAGGATATCATCATAGAATGTATAGTGGAATTAAGAAATTATAATGTTAACCTATAAAGAATATTTATAGGTTTTTTAATTTCATGATATAATTATAATGAGGTGCTATATGTATACTATCTATGATTATTTAAACTATTATAAAGATTATGATATTAATGAGGTACCATGGAATGATATGGATAACCTATTATTATCAACAATTGTTTATATACCTATTAAAGGATTTATGGGAACTATAAGTTTTAATGAAATGTGTAATAAAATAATGAAATTTAAACTTCCTGATAAAACAGAGTTTTTAGCGCCTAAAATAAAAAGCTTAATTGAAATAATAGAAAAATCAAAAAGATATAGTAAATTAAAATTTAAGAATTTTGAGAACATAATTGATAATAATACACAGTTTGGAGCAATGACATGTATTATTGATAAAATAAAAATAATTGTATTTAAAGGCACAGATAGATCAATAGTTGGATGGCTTGAGAATTTTAGGACAATGTATGAGTATCCCACATATACTCAAGCTTTAGCGATTAAATATCTAAAGAATAATATTGGCTTTTTTGATAAAAATGTTTATGTTACCGGTCATTCTAAAGGTGGAAATATGGCAATGACTAGTGTAATGGAGTTAAGTGATTTTAAATTTAATAAAGTTAAAAGAGTAATTAATTTCGATGGACCTGGTTTTAGAAAAATAGAGTATGATTCATTAAAATATCAAAAGATGAGTAAAAAACTAATGAATATTATTCCGTCCAACTCTTATGTAGGTGCACTTATGTTTAATAATGAATATAAAGTTATAAAAACAGATGCACACGGAATAAATGTTCATTATCCAATATATTGGTGTACTTATGGTACAGAATTTGTTCCAGAAGAACTATCAAAATTAAGTCAAGAACTGCATTTAAGATCAACTATAAATATTGAAAATATTGACTCAAATTCATTTAAAGAGTATTTTGAAAACGCATTTAAAATACTAAATTATAAAATAACTTCAAATATTAGTATTAATATTAGTGACATAATTAATATTTTTAAAACTATAAAAGGTATGGATAAAAAGATAACTGAATATGTTAATTCAGTATTAAAATCAATGCTAAAAATTACAAATAAAAGTAAGTAAAGGAGATATATATGACAGATATTATTAAAATTAAGAAATGGATAGACGAGGCAGATGCAATTATTATCGGAGCTGGTTCTGGATTAAGTGAGGAAGCAGGAATAAGATATAATGGAGAAAAATTCGATAGAGATTTTATCGATTATATTAGAAAATATGGATTTAAAGATTTGCATTCATCACTATTTTTTCCGTATTCAAGTGAAGAGGAAAGATGGGCTTGTTTAGCTAAACATATATTCTTTGCTTATTATGAAAATAAACATACTGAGTTATATGAAAAATTATTTAAAATATTTAAAGATAAGAATTATTTTGTAATTACTACTAATGCTGATGGACAGTTTATTAATAATGGATTTGATTCTAAAAAAGTATTTGAAGTGCAAGGTAATTATTCAAAACTACAATGTGCTACACCATGTAATAATAAACTATATTACAATGAAGAAATGGTTAAAGATATGCTGAATAACATAGATAATGATTTAGAAATACCATCTGATTTGGTGCCAAAATGTCCAGTTTGTGGTAAAAGAATGACTATTAATATTAGAATTGATAATAAGTTTGTGGAAGATGATAATTGGAATAAACTAAATGAAGATTATGCTAAATTTATTAAGAAGAATCAAAAGAAGAAAGTATTGTTATTAGAATTTGGAGTTGGGTTTAATACTCCAGCAATAATAAGAAATCCTTTTGAGTGGATGACTTATGATAATGAGAATTTTAAATTAATAAGATTTAATGAAAAATATCCTGAAGTTTCTGAAGAATTAAAAGATAGAGCAATTTCTGTAAGTGATGACATTACTGAAGTAATTGATTTGATAAGTAGGTTGTAATATGAAAGATAAGAAAGAATTAATAAGAACAATTAAATTTACTCTTTTTTCAATATCCGCTGGATTAATTGAAATAGGACTTTTTACAATATTAGATGAATTTACAAATTTAGATTATTGGATTTGTTATTTAGTAGCACTAATTGCATCTGTAGTGTGGAACTTTACATTAAATAGAGAATTTACATTTAAGTCTACAGCTAATGTACCACTTGCAATGACGAAAGTATTCATTTTTTACTTGATTTTTACACCTGCATCTACTATATTGGGTAATTATTTAGTCAAAACTTGTGGTTGGAATGATTACTTAGTAACTGGAATAAATATGTTATGTAACTTTATTTTAGAATACTTATATGATAAATATATTGTTTTTAGAGGAACAATTGATACTAAAGAAAAGAGGATGAAAAGTGAATAATATTAAAGAATTATTAAATGATGAAAAGAGTATCTTGGTTTTTGATGTTGATGGTGTTTTAGCAGTGTTAGAATTTGGAGAGCACAACCATTATTCATTCAGTGATGATGATTGGGATAATTATGTAGATAGTGGGAATAATCCTTACATAGAGGATAAAGTTAGCAAAAAAATGCAGGAATTTATAAGCAAAAAAGATAAAAACAAAGCATACGTTATTACAGCAATAGGGGTGAATAAAGAAGGAGAATACAAAAAAGAATACGTAGAAAAATATTATGGTATTCTTCCTGAAAATGTTTACTTTGTTGATAGAAATAATGATAAGGCAAGCAAGTTAGTTGAAATTAGAAAGAAACATCCTGAAGTTGATGACAGACATATTATAATGATTGATGATACACCTGATATATTAACGGATATTCAATTAAAAACTGATTTTTCTACTGCACATATTAGTTCTTTTTTGGATATATAGGAGACGATATTGTGAAAACTTTAGTAGTGGCATCTAATAATAAACATAAGATTAAAGAATTTAAAGAGATAATTAATAATTATGAAATATTAAGTTTAAGCGATATTGGATTTGATTCTGATATTGAAGAAAATGGTAATACTTTTGAAGAAAATGCAATTATAAAAGCAAAAACTATATATGAATATCTAAAGGAAAAAGGACTCAAATACCTTGTTGCTGCTGATGATAGTGGATTATGTGTCCCATCTTTAAATAATGAGCCTGGTATTTATAGTGCAAGGTATTCAGGAGTACATGGTGACACTCAAGCAAATAGAGACAAATTATTAAATAAAATAAATGGTAAAGATAGAAGTGCATATTTTATTTGTACTATATGTTTATATTATCCAAATGGAGAATACAAAGTATTCGAAGGTAAAACATTTGGAAAAATAACAACTGAAGAAATCGGTAAGAAGGATTTCGGATATGATTGCGTATTTTATTCAGATGATCTAGATAAAACATTTGGTGAAGCAACTGAAGAAGAAAAGAATAGTGTTTCTCATAGAGGAAGGGCCATTAGCGAAATGTTAAAAGAAATATAGTAATTATATTTCTTTTTTAACATACTTGATTATTTACTAATAATATATTATAATATGTGCCTTATTTGTGTGAATAAATAACATAAAGAATAGTTGGTGATTGATATGAGTTTTTTATCTTTATTTTTATCAGGAAAAAGTAATACTACCGGTATGTATAACTATGATATACGAGAATTAATTGAGAATTTTAGTTTTTATGATTTTATTAGTAAAGCTCCAAGACGTGATATATTTGATTATGGTGCTTTTGCTGTATTTACCGATCAACAATATGTAATTGGATATAATTCCGGATTTGGAATTGGTACGCATTATAGCTCTTTTGCTAGATTTATGAAAGATATTCACGGTGGTGGATATATTATTAATACAAATGATGCTAATAAATTATCTGATAAATGTATGTTTGATTTCATTACTGCCAAAATATATTATGAGGAAGCACTAAATGAAGGGTGTGTAACTAATAAATATTGGGGTGGCGTAAGATTTATTATGCCAGTTAGAAAAATATCTTTAAATCAATTGAAGTTATTTAGAAAATTTTATGATGAATACAATGAGGATTTAAAATATGCAATTAAAAAAAGTAATGGTACTTTTGATGTTTCTTATCAGTGTAATAAAGGTAAGGTTGTTGGTAAACTCGATAGCTTAGATGAAGTATTAAAATATATAGAAGAACATGTTGATTTAGATTATATTCCTGAAGAAAAAGATGAGATAATTTTAGGTACTGGATTAGGAAAAACAAGAAAATTAAAATAATTTTTAAAAAAGTGTTGACATATTATTTTGTTTTTAATATAATGTTAATAACAAGAGCAGAAAAATCTGCTTTTAATAAAAACTCTGTTATTAACAAAATGTTAAAAAGAAAGGAGCTGTTAATATGAAGAGAAAAGAAGAACTAAAAAAATTACTTGTTGTTGTAGACATGGTGAATGGATTTATCAAAAAGGGAGCAATGGCTGATCCATATATTAATCACATTACTCCAGAATTAATTAAACTTGTAGAGGGAACACTAAGTGAGGATGAAGGAGTTGCATTTGTTAAAGATACACATGATACTACTTCAACTGAATTTAAGAAATTTCCAGCACACTGTGTAATAGGAAGTGGTGAAGAAGAATTAATTGATGAATTAAAACCATATGAAAGTGAATCACTTACTTATGAAAAAAATTCAACAAGTACAATATTTGCTAAGAACTTTTTAAATGATATTGAGTCAATGAAAAAATTAAGAGAAGTAATTGTAACAGGATGCTGTACAGATATATGTGTATTAAATCTAGTAATACCACTAATTAACTATTTTGACGAGCATAATAAAGATGTAGATGTTATTGTTAGAAAAGATTTAGTTGAAACATATGATGCTCCTACTCATAATAGAGAAGAATACAATGAAATGGCACTTAAATTAATGAAACAAGCAGGTGCTAAGATAATGGAGGAAAGATAAAATGAAATATAATGAAGAGCTATATAATTTAAGTAAAATTGCAAAATATGCTAATAAGCAAAACTATAATAAAAAAGAAATTTCTACAATACAAAGAAGATTATTTAAATATATTTTAGAAGAGTTAAAAAGACAAATGACAAATCAAAAAATAACTAATGAAGGATATATAGAAATTATATTTATTGATAGATTTTATAGTAAATCAGATCCAGGATATCAAGAAATAAAAGATTTAATTAATAGCCATGCTTTTCATAGCTTTGCAAGTGAGTATTGCATTTATCTTAGTGAAGTTGAAAATCGTTGTGACGAGTTTTATTCATCATATTATAAATTAGTTTGGGATTATCAAACATATTTTAATTCAATGAAAAAGGAAGCTGTTCAAAGAACATTAAAACAAAAAAATAATGTTTATAAAGGAGAAAATTAATATGGAAAGATTACCAAGAAATTATACAATGTTAACAGATGCGTATGAATTGTTTATGTCAGATTCATATACTAAAACAAAAGAAGGAACTGAAGGAGTATTTGACTTATTTTATAGAGTAGTACCTAATGGTGGCGGATATACTATTATGGCTGGACTTGATAAAGTAATCGAATATATTCAAAATTTAAAATTTACAGATGAAGATATAGAATATTTTAAAAAATCTGGTTATAACTTTAGTGAAGAATTTTTAGATTATCTAAGAAACTTTAAATTCACTGGAGATATATATGCTATTCCAGATGGAACTCCAGTGTTCCCAAATGAACCATTAGTTACAGTAAAAGCTCCTTTAATTGAAGCACAAATAATTGAAACTGCAATGTTATCAATAATAAATGGAGCTAAAGAACATGCAACTGGTGCCAGAAGATTAGTAGAAGCAACACCTAAAAATGTAAAAATAATGGAATTTGGAGCTCGTAGAGCAGATGGACTTGAAGCTGCGATTGATTCTTCTATTTATGGAATCATGGCTGGATGTGCAGGTACTAGTAACGTACAAGCGGCTCAAATGTTGGGCATCAAAGCACTAGGTACTATGGCACACAGTTTTGTTGAATCATTTGATAATGAATTAGATGCATTTATTGCATTTGCAAAAACTCATCCAGATAATGCAACATTACTTGTTGATACATTTGATACTTTAAAATGTGGCATACCTAATGCTATTAAAACATTTGACTGGATGAAAGAAAATGGATACCCAACAGATCATATTGGAATTCGTATTGATTCAGGAGATCTTGCATATTTATCTAAAGAAGCAAGAAAAATGCTAGATGATGCAGGATATACAAATGCTAAAATATGTTTAAGCAATGGCCTTACAGCTGAAACAATTGAATCATTAACTAGTCAAGGTGCTTTCTTTGATTCACTAGGAGTAGGTGATAATATTTCTAAACCAGCTGGTAGAATGGGAGCTGTATATAAAGAGGTTGCAATAATTGAGGATGGAAAAAGAACTCCAAAAATTAAAGTAAGTAATGACATAATTAAAATTGTTAATCCAGATTTCAAAGATTTATATAGAGCATATGATAAAAACACTGGTTATGCCATAGCAGATATTATGTGTAGTAAAGACAAAAAAATGCCTGAAAGAAATATGAAAATAATAAGTATTAATGATTTAATTACTAATACTACTATAGATGATTATAGATTAGTTAAACTTCAAAAACCAATATTCATAAATGGAAAATTAGTTTATAATGATCCAACCATATTTGAAAAGCAGGCATATTGTGAAGAACAAATGCAAACATTATATCCAGAAGTTAAAAGAACATTAAATCCACATAGATATTATGTAGATGGAACTGAAGAATATGTTAATTTAAAAAATCAAATGATTCTAAGTCATAGGAGATAACCATGAGAAAAGATAAATTAAATGAATTAAAAAAATATGCAAGTGAACTTAAATGGATATCAAGTGAACTTGTTAATAATAAAAATAGATTTGTTAGTGTTATACCTAGAAAATATACTCTTAATAATGGAATTGTTATTCCAAGAGAACAAATACTAAAGAATAATGTTGATGGTTCTGCAGTAATTGTTGTTCCAAGAGTAAAAGATGAACTGCTTGTTACAGTTGAACCTCGTGTATTTACTGAGAAAAAAGTAGCTGTTAGTTTTCCTGCAGGATATATTGAAGCAAACGAAACTCCAATAAATGCTGCAACACGTGAACTTAGAGAAGAAACTGGATATGTATCACAAGCTATGATAGAACTTGATGCCTTTTATCAAGATGAAGGAATAAGTGCTGCATACAATCATATTTTCTTTGCAGATAATTGTGAAAAAAAATATAATCAAAAATTAGATCCTCATGAAGTGGTTAGATATATGACATTCACTTATGATGAATTACTTGAATTAGAAAACATGGGATATATCAGTGGTTCTAATTCTAAACTTGCATTATGTAGGGTAAAAAAATTTATTGATAGAGGTTAAATTATGTTTAATGTAAAAAAAGAAACAAATAATATTGTTAAATTTATTAAAGAATATTTTAAAAAGAATAATTTAAAAGGTGTTGTTTTGGGAATTAGTGGAGGTAAAGATTCAGCTGTAGTTGCTGCTCTATTTGCAAAGGCATTAGGAAGTGAAAATGTTCTTGGAGTAACTCTTCCTTGTCATTCACTTATAAGTGATAAAAATGATGCTCAGTTAGTAGCAGATAAATTTAATTTTAAATTAATTAATTTAGATTTAACTCCAGCATATGATAGTTTTATTAATGAAGTTAATAAACTTGGTAATTTTACTGAAGATGAAGTTAAAAATAGTAATATTAATTTAAAACCAAGATTAAGAATGGCAAGTGTATATTATTTGGCTGCTCTTTACTCAGAACTTAAAGGCGGTACTTATATAGTAGCTGGTACATCAAACCTATGTGAATTATATGTTGGATATTTTACTAAAGGTGGAGATTCAACATATGATATAGGCGTTTTAAACAATTATACTGTTGATGAGGTGATTAAAATAGGAGAATATTTAGAAGTCCCTGATGTAGTTATTCATAAAGCCCCAAGTGATGGACTTAGTGGGATGACTGATGAAGATAAATTGGGTGTTAAATATAAAGATATTGCTTCTTATATTAATAATGAAGCATTAGATGAAGAAGTATCTAAGAAAATAGAAAAATTACATAATAAAGCTCATCATAAATTTAATATACCTGTATATCAAAGAAAATAATATAATTAAGGAGAAAATGATAATATGAAAATGTATATTAAAGCAGAAGATTTTGTTGGAATCCTAAGAGATTATTATAGTGAAATGTTATGGCAAGATGTAAAAGTAAAATATGAATGTTTCTACGGAGATGGACAAAATGGTCATCCTATACCGATAGTGAATTTTTTATGTGAAACAGAACGCGTAATCTATAACAATAAAGCAACTCTAACAACAGAATTGAGTCAAGATGATATCCAAGAAGCATTTTCAAAAATATTAGAAGAGTATGATATTAAAAATATAGCAATAGAAACTTATGAGCCAGATTGTAATAGTGATAGTTTTGATTTTTTCGGCGTTGAATTATCATTGGAGGAAAAACAAAAACGTATGCAATTGGAGCAATAATATGAAAATAGGAGTATTTGTTGGAAGTTTTAATCCCATACATATTGGTCATGAAAGTGTAATAAATAATTTATTAAGCAAAAGGATAGTTGATAAAGTAATTGTTATACCGACATTATCATATTGGGATAAAAGCATAGATGTTAGTCTTGAAGATAGAATTAATATGTTAAAAACTATCGAAAATGATAAAGTAGTTATTAATACAGCATTAAATAATAAGAAATATACATATGAAATTTTAAATGAATTAAGTAAAGAATATAGTGATTTATATTTAATAATTGGTGCTGATAATATTGTTAGTTTTAATAAATGGAAAAATCTAGTTAATATATTAAAACATCATGTAATAGTTGTAGAAAGAAATAATATAAACATTAATTATTATTTAAAAAATTTTAATAAAAGTAGATTTATTATAGTAGAAGATAATAATATTGAAATATCTTCTACTGACATTAGAAATTATATTAAAAATAATGACTTTAATTCATTAAAAGGAATAGTTAATAATAAAGTAATAGAATATATAAAAAGTAAAAAACTATATTTATAGGAGATTATATGGAAAAAATTGTTAACAAATTAATTGAATTAAATAAAACTATTAGTACTATGGAATCATGTACAGGTGGTTTTTTAGTAAGTGAAATAACTAATATAAGTGGTTCTTCAGAAATAATTAGATATAGTGCTGTAACTTATTCCAACGAATATAAAATTAAAATGGGTGTAAGTGCTGAAACTATAAATAAATATTCAGTCTATAGTATGGAAGTTGCACACGAAATGGCTAAAAAGATAAGCGATTTTGCAAATTCTGATTATGGAGTTGGTATAACTGGTAAAATTAATAATCCAGATAAAAATAATTTATATGGAGAAGATAATGTAGTATTCTTAAGTATATATGATAAAAATATTAATAAATATTTTGATAATAAAATAACTGTTAAAAATAAAAGCAGAAAAATGTGTAAAAAAGATATTGTAAAAATGTTTACTAAAGAAATGTACAAAATATTAGAAATAAATAATAAATAAGTTAAATATATGATAAAATATATATATCATATGAGGTGAAAAATATGGAAAAAGAGTATAATTCAGAAGAAGAATTCCTTAAAGATTATGATTCTTCACAATTTGAAAAATTATCTGTGACTGTAGATATATTGGTGTTAAGTGTTTCAAGTGAAGAAACAAGCAATTATAGAAAAACTGATAAAAAGAAAATGAGCATTCTTTTAGTTAAAAGAAATCAGTATCCTTTTAAAGACAAATGGTGTTTACCAGGTGGATTTATTGGAATAGATGAAAACCTAGATGATGCTCCAATGAGAGTACTTAAAAGAGAAACTAATGTAGATAATATTTATTTAGAACAATTATATACATTTGGTGATACTAAAAGAGATCCTCGTATGAGAATAGTATCCAGTGCTTATATGGCATTAATAGATAAAAATAAGTTAGATACTAGTTTAAATACAAATGCATCTTGGTTTGATGTTGTTAGTATTGAAGAAAAAAATAATTTGGTAAATATAATTCTTAATAATGGAAAAGAAACAATATCATTTACAATAAGAAAAGAACTAAAAGAAAAAACAACAGATAGATATAAATTTGTTGAAGTAGAAAATGATAAAATTGCTTTTGACCATACAATAGTCATATTATCTGGACTTGAAAGATTGAGAAATAAAGTAGAATATACTGATGTTGTATTTAATATGATGCCTGATTTATTTACATTAGGAGAACTACAACAAGTATATGAAGTAATACTAAACAAAAAATTACTTGATCCAGCATTTAGAAGAATAATTGCTGATAAAGTAGTTAAAACAAATAAATTAAAAACAGGTGGGGGACATAGGCCATCATATCTATTTGAATATAAACACAAATAACAAGGAGGATAAATTATGTATGATACAATAATTGTTGGTGCTGGTACAGCAGGACTTACTGCTGCAATATATCTAAGAAGAGCTTCAAAGAAAGTATTGGTATTTGAGGCAAAAAATTATGGAGGACAGATAATAAATGCATCGATTATTGATAATTATCCAGCTGAACCTCATATATCTGGATTTGATTTTGCTACTAAATTATACAATCAAGCTAAAGAATTAGGTTCCGAAATAAGATTTGAAAAAGTAGTTAATATTGAAGATGGAGACATCAAAAAAGTAATAACTGAGAAGGACACTTATGAATGTAAAACTATCATTTTAGCAACTGGTTCTGATAATAGAAAACTTGGTTTAGAAGATGAAGATAAATTAATTGGTAAAGGTATATCTTATTGTGCTACATGTGATGGAAACTTTTATAAAAATAAAGTAGTTGCAGTGGCAGGTGGAGGAAACAGTGCAATAGAAGATGCATTATATTTATCTAATTTAGCCTCAAAAGTATATGTTATCCATAGACGTGATGAATTCAGAGCAGAAGATAAATTACTAAATGAATTAAAGGAAAAGAATAATGTGGAGTTTATTCTAAATAGTAATGTAACTAAATTAAATTCAAATGATTTACTGGAAAGTATTGAGCTTACAGATAAAGATGGAAATAAAAAAGTAATTAACTTAGATGGACTTTTTATAGCAGTAGGAAGAATACCAGAAAATGAAAATTTTGCTTCAATCATTAATTTAAATGAAAATGGATATATAATTGCATCTGAAGATTGTAATACAAATGTACCTGGTATTTTTGTAGCGGGAGATAATAGAACTAAAACTGTAAGACAATTGGTCACTGCTGCTAGTGATGGCGCCGTTTCTGCTAGTGAAGCAATTAAATATACAAATAAAAATAAACTGTGATTTACAGTTTATTTTTTTCTAATAATTCTTTTGAATATTTAATGATACTATCTTTTAATTCTTGATTATTATATCTTGTTAATAATTCAATATCATTTAATACTCTATATATAATCATTCTTTCTTCTAAATACATAACATTATTAAGTTCAGTATAGTATTTTTTAACATATTCAAATATGTTTATATAGTCTTCTTTTTTTTGATATGGATCCATTTCAATATTAGCCCACTTATGTGGTATATCTTTACACATATAAAGAATTCTTAAATCATAATCAAATGGCGCTATCATTGAATCATTAAAATCTATTAAATAATATTTTCCATTATTATACATTATATTATCAAAATGAAAGTCATTGTGTATGAATGAAAAATTATTATCTACTAAATACTTATCATATAGATTAATAGCGTTTAATATTATTTTTTGACTATTGTTGTCAAAATACTTTTTTGTTTTGTTAAAACAATTATTTACTTTATGCTTAATATATTTTATCCAATTTATATCTGATTTGACATTTTTATGTATATTTTTTAATATTTTTACCAATTCTTTTATGCATTCTTCTCTTTGACTTTCAGTCATTTTATACCAATAATAGTAAAGTGATTTACCATTTACTTTTTCAATTATTTCATATTCATAATCTACTATCTTTTTTGAATTATCATATTTATATAGTTTTGGTAAATATTTAGAATTTTTATTAAACATGTAATATTTATATTCTGTTTTGAATGTATCTTCTAACTTTTTGTCAGCACAAATTTTAATAATGTATTTTTCGTCTACACTAAATATATCATTATTAAATCCAGCATTTATTTCATATATGGTATGCTTATTATTACCAAATATATCAATATTATTATCTACTATTATTTTGGCAATGTCTAATCTTTTTTTAGTTAAGTCTTCTACTACTTCAAATATTTCAAATACTACTAAAGAATTATCATTAAAATTTTTATCTATTTTTTTAAAAAAATCAGTGTGTATTTTTCTATAATATTCTAGTGACTTATCTCCTTCACCTTCTAGACATGCTAAATCTGAAGTGATATTTTTAAACTCTGTTACTATTATTTGTGTATCTTTTGTTATACATGCTTTCTTTTCATTATCAAAAACAAGTATTCCCATATCTCCTGTTTTAGGCAAAGGCTCTTTTTCATCAATATATTCTTTATATAATGAAGTTGTTGCAGTTTTATCACCAGATAGTACTAATTTAACTAAATGATCATTATTACTTCCAAAATGCCAAGTTTCCATAGTTATCACCACATAATTATTATACATTATTAAAATAATATATGCTATAATTGATAAGGTGATTAAAGTGCCCGATTATAAAACGCATTCAATTCATAGCGAACTAGTATTTAATAATATTAGAAGAAGAACAGATGTAAATTTAGAAAAAATAAAAGTTTTTTCATTTGGACCTGATACATTAATTAGTACCAATTATAAGTTATTTGATTATCAACATTCTCATAGAACTAAAGATTATTTTGAATCTTTACTAAAATATATAAAAGAAAATAAATTACAAGATAATAGCGAAGTTATGTCGTTTTTATATGGACAATTAGACCATTTTATATTAGATGTTATTATTCATCCTTTAATTTATTATATGACAGAAAATATGCCGGTTAAGTATAGATTAAAGCCACACACTTTACTTGAATTATGGATATCTGATTATGTTATGACTAGATATCAAAGAGAAAGAAAGGATTATTATAGTGGTGTAAAAATAAGCAAACAATTAAAAGATATTATTGATAGTTCATATAAAACTGTGTATAAAAAAGATAATGTAGCTTCTCAATATGAAACTGGAATCGGGCACATAATTAAGCTTGACAGAATACGTTTTAGTGATAATAGACTGTTAAAAAGGATATGTAATAAATTTAAAATAGGAGATTTCTTTTATAAAAGAAATGGACATAGAGCACGTAGATTTTTAAATTTTAAACATGAAGTAATTACTAATCCAGTTACTGGAGATGAATTTAAATCTTCTTTTGATGACTTGTGGTCAGAGTCAATTAATGTAGCAAGTGAATTAATTGATGATGTTAATAGATATTTATATTTAGATAGACCTTTATGTAATTATTTCATAAATGGAAATATATCATATAATACAGGACTTCCATGCTGTGAAGAGGAAAGGTTTAGATTTGTAAGGAAATATAAAAAATAGAAATAGTTAGTAATAACTATTTTTTTCTTAATATTCTAATACATTCATTCATGTCATTAATGCTCATTGTATTATAAGTAATAACACTATTATTTGGATAATATTCTTTCATTTTTTTCATATCATCAAGCACAACAAAATTATTTATTCTGTGTTTATTTAAAGCATATTTAATTTCTTTTGCTCTTATTTCAGCTAAATTATCCCTATCTTTTCCTTTTCCGAGTAAAACTAAATCCTCAAACCAAAAATACTCTAATCCATGTATTTTTAGTAAATCTAGCATTTTATAAGGTTGTTCAGGATTTCTCCAATCACTAGATACGATTATTTTAGCATTCGCTTGATTTAAAACATATTTTAGTCTCGATACTGCTTGTTCATCCCAATCATAATATACTGAGGCAAGAGTAGAAAGATCGTATATAGAATAATCCGTATTATATCTTTTTGATAATAATTTTACTAAACTATTATCCACACTAATAAATTGACTATCTGTATCATATGGTTGTAGAACACCATCAATATCTAAAAAAACTATATTCATAATTTCTCCTTTAATGGAAGTTATTATAGCATAAAATAATACTTGGCACAAAAATATTATTATTTTCATACAATACTTTAGGTGATATTATGGCATTAAAAGGTATTGTTATAGACCCAGGGCATGGTGGCTCTGATTCTGGCGCTGTTTCAAATAATTTGAAAGAAAAGGATTACACATTATTAATTAGCAAATATATGTATGATAGATTTAAAGAACTAGGAGTACCTGTAAGGTTAACTAGAGATACTGATACTACTTTGTCTCCTAAAGAAAGAACAGCAAAGGTCAAAAATTTTTTTGGTAATGGTAAAGATGTTATTGTAATATCTAATCATTTAAATGCTGGTGGTGGAGATGGGGCAGAAGTTATATATGCTCTTAGAAATACTGGCGCATTATCTAAAAAAGTATTAGATGAAATTGAAAAAGAAGGTCAAAATGTTAGAAAATATTATCAGTTAAGGTTGCCTAGCAATCCTATTAAAGACTATTATTTTATGCATAGGGATACACCAAATAATGAAACTATAATAGTTGAATATGGTTTTGTTGATAGTAATAAAGACGATGTAGAACAAATAAAAAATAATTATGAAAAATATGCTGAGGCTGTTGTTAGAGCAGTTGCTGATTACAAAGGAATTAAATATGCAGCACCTTCAGGATTTGATTATTATACTGTTAAAAAAGGTGATAGTCTATGGAGTATAGCTAACAAATTTGGAATTACAGTAAAAAAATTAAAAGAGATAAATAAACTATCAACTAATGTTTTAAAAGTGGGTCAAATATTAAAATTAAGTGAGAATAATGAAGTGGTACCCGATGAATATCTTATATATAAAGTTAAAAAAGGTGATAGTTTGTGGACTATAGCCAGCAAATATAATACAACTATAGAAACATTAAAAAACATTAACAATTTGTCAACTAATACATTAATAGAAAATCAGCAGATATTTATTTCTAAAAGTGAAATTTCTAATGATAATAAAAATATATATATTGTTAAGAAGGGAGATACTCTATTTGATATTGCTAAGTTAAAAGGTGTAACTATAAATGAAATTAAAGAAGCAAATAATTTAAAAACCGATGTTTTACAAATAGGACAAGTATTAAATATTCCATTATCTTCTTCTGGAGAAATAAATTATATTGTTCAAAAAGGAGATAATCTATATACAATAGCTAATAAGTATGATATTACGATTGATGATATTAAAAAACTTAACAATTTATCAACAAATGTTTTACAAATAGGACAGATATTAAAAATACCTGGATCAACAAATTATAATACTTATATAGTTAAAAAAGGCGATAATTTGTGGGATATAGCAAATAAATATGGAACTACAGTCAAGAAGATAATGACTATTAATAATCTAGACAGTACATTATTAAAAATAGGACAAAATTTACTAATTCCAACAGATTAAAAAACTTATTTTATGAAAATAAGTTTTTTTATGATGAAGCAATTATATTCATTAATTCTTCTTTTTTTATTTTGTTTTTTTGATTTAATTCATTTATTTTATCAAGTTCATCCATTGTATTATTCAATTCCTCTTTATATGATTCTAAGGTTTCATTGTAAAGAGTATCTATTTCTTTCCTTGCACTATTACTCTCAATAATAAAGTATGTGAGCATTAATAATCCAATTACAAACATAGTGATGCCAATACTAGAATTAAATACTGCAACAATAATACCTAATATTGAAAATACTAATGAATAAATGGTTTTGGTACTCCATAATTTATATTTTTGAGCACCTTTTTTAAACGGTTCTGAAATATAATTTGTCATTCTTTCAGTTATTTCTTCTCTTGTATGATTTTTATTTACTTCTAGAGCCAAATTATTTATCTCTAATAATATGGTATCTGCTTTCTCTTTTTCAGAATCTATATTTTTAAGCAAAAAATCCTTTAAATAATGTAATGAGAAGTGTTTTAAATTATATTCATTCTTTTTATTAAATAATACATTAATCATAATACTGTAAATATCTGTTTTTTTAGAGTGACTATCTGTTTCTATGTATTCTTTATTTAGTAAAAATGCTTCATTTTTAGCAATGTTCTGTTCTAATTGTAATTCTTTATCTTCTTTAATATTTATTATTTGCTCTAATAAATCAATATTTTTATTTTCCCCATAGTCAGTAACTATATCATATAATTCACCATATTTTGATAAAGAACTATATTCATCTATCAACTTATTATAATCTAAACAATATTCTTCTATGTACTTTGTCTCTTCTGAAGATACATTTGTATTTAAATTAGATATTTCATCTTTGACTTTATTATCAATCATATCAACAATATTGTTATCTTTATTTAACTCATTTGTCCATTTATTAAAGTATTCATTTATTTTGTTATAAAATGCTTTATAATGTGATAAATTTTCTAATATTAATATAGTTTTTTTATTTACTTCTTTTGGATTAATTGTTAATAAGAATCCTTCTAAATATTTTAATGCTTCTTTAATCTTATTAAATTTTATATATACTAATGTTAATATTAGTGATGTATTATTCGTATTTAATTTTTTTGCTTGATTAATTGCATTTTTTAACGCCTTTTGATCTCCTTTAATTTCAGCATTTATTGCGAATAATATATATGTTAAGTAAAAATTAGGTAAATTAAAACTATTTTGCTCTTCTTTTGTCAAAATATCTTTATTATTAACTAGTTCTAATATTCTTTCTCTAATCTGATTTAATTTAGAGTATTTTTTAAACAACTCATTAGTATCATTTTTAATTTCTTCTTTTGCTTTTTCAATTAACGGAGCAGCTTTCATTTCATCAATAAATGTTTTTAATTCATTTTCAAGTGATCTTACATTATTTTTAATATCATTTATTTCTTCATTATAATTTTCAACTTGTGAATTAATTCCATCTACGTTATTGGTGATATCTTCAATGCTTTTAGATAAACTATTAATATTGGTCTTAAATGATTCAATATCTTTTTTATTAGCCATCAATATCACCTCACTTTTATTCTCATAATAATTATAGCATAGTTTTTTTCAAAATAATAGTATTAGTGAAGTTCTGAACATACTCCGGCATCTGGTTCATAAAAACAATGATTTTTGTATCTCCCTGCGTTTTTTTGATTAAACCATTTTGCTTTGCAATCTTGACTTTTACTTGGTGAATAAAACCATAAAGCATTTGTGGCTGGATGATAGTATTCGCCTCTTAATACACGTTTTGCCAGAGATTTTTCTTTTGTTGTTGCACTTCCACTATTAAATAGTGAACTGCTGGTGCCGACAAATCCTCCAGGGTTTTGGTATATAACGTCAGTAATTGATCTTATATTTTTAAAATCTAAACAATTAGCAATAGCTCTATTAACAATAACATTGCCTACCATTAACATTCCAAGCTCTCCTTCTGCTAAAGCTTCTGCTCTCATAAGTCTTGCACATAAGTCTAATTCTTTATCACTGTATTTAATTAACATATTATCACCTACAATATTCTATTCAATTTTACTGGCAATTGGTAATTATTAGTGTATAATAGTGGTATAAATTAATGGAGGTTATTATGACAAAAGAATTATGTAAGGAAGCTTTTTTACTTGTAGTAACTAACTATTATAATGAACTATGTGGAGATAATGTTCAGTTAAAGGATGAATTAGATGTAACTTATTGTCTTACTGGAATGGGAGTAGACTTGAAACTATATTATGAAAAAGAAATAGATGGTAAGTTAGAAAAAGTATATGTCTCTAATTCTATTATATGGCCAGCATTATGGGAATTTGCAAGGAAATATGAATATGACCTTAAGTCATTTAAATACATTGGTGGTGTAAGAGGAATGGGTATGTTTATAGATGATGAACCATATTTGAAAGGCATTAGATTAAAAGTTAAAGATTTAAATAAAGAAAGAAGATTTTCATTAATAAAAAGAAATAAATAAGAGTTATAATAAATATGAGGGATTGTAATGAGTGATATATATTTAATAAGACATGGATTTACACCTGCGAATAATGCTAGTTATAATGGGCAAAAAGGGCTTAGATTAATCGCAGAAGATGAAAATATGCCTCTTGAAATAAAATACGGTCGTAAACAAGCAGAAGAAGTTGGTGAATTTTTAAAAAATATTAAAGGTAAAATACTTATATTATCTAGTCCATATAGAAGAGTCCAGGAAACTTTGAAGATAGCAATTTCTAAAGTTAATTTTGAGTATGATTTAAAGATTTGTGACGAACTTAAAGAAATTGGTTCTGGTGTTCATTATGCAAGAACAAAAGAAGAATTATTAAGTATGTATCCAGAAGCAAGTAAAGTATTAGATGATTTAAAAGTAGATCCTCTAGCGACTAGATATCTATGTGGCGAAAGCCAATATGATGTTAGAGACAGGGTTAAAAATATAGCATTAAAAATCAAAAAAATAAGTGAAAGCAATAAATATGATAACATTTTAATATTTGCTCATGGAACAGCTAATAGGTGGTTAAGTTATTGGATTACCGGAATATATATAGACCATGTTTTAAAAAATGGCGAAATAAATAAAATATCTAATGATACTGTTAAAACAGTATTTATTCCTAAGACAATGGTTCCACTTGGATATATTGTTGATATTGAAAAACATAAGAAACTTTAATTATAAAGTTTTTTTATTTAAATATTGTGTTATAATACATGTTGGAGATGAGAAAATGAAAATACCTTTTAAAGCAGGAAATATATTAATTCCTAAAAAAAATATTGATATGACAAAATGGAGTGTTGTTGCTTGCGATCAATATACTTCTGAACCAGAATATTGGAATGAAGTAAAAAATATTGTTGGAGATAGTCCATCAACATTAAATTTAACATTACCAGAAATCTATTTAGAAGAAAGTGATGTCGAAGAAAGAATTAAAAGAATAAATGTTAACATGGAAGAAATGTTAAAAAAAGATATATTTGATGAATATAAAGATTCAATGATATATTTAGAAAGAACTCAAAATGATGGTAAAGTAAGAGAAGGATTAATGGGGATAGTTGATTTAGAAGCATATTCTTATGAAAAAGGTTCTCAAACTTTAATTAGAGCTACTGAAAAAACAGTTATTGAAAGAATACCCCCAAGAATGAAAGTAAGAGAAAATGCATTACTTGAACTTCCTCATATTATGATATTAATTGATGATGAAAAGAAAGATATCATTGAAAGTTTAAAAAATAAAGTCAGTGAAAATGACGTGGTTTATGATTTTGAATTGATGCAAAAGGGTGGACACATTAAAGGATACAAACTTAATAATGATGTTATTAATGAAATTAATACTAAATTAGAAGCATTAGCGGATAAAGAATATTTTGAAAAGAAATATGATGTTAAAGATAAAGGCATATTATTATTTGCTATGGGAGATGGAAATCACTCATTAGCTACTGCTAAAGCATGCTATGAAAAATTAAAAGAAACAATGAGTGAAGAAGAATACTTAAATAATCCTGCAAGATATGCACTTGTTGAACTTGTTAATCTTCATAGTGGCGCATTAGAATTTGAGGCAATTCACAGGGTAATATTTGATACTGATGTTAATGATTTACTTGATAATTTATATAAATATTATGATATTAATGAAGAGGGTAATGGTCAAAAATTTGAATTGGTTACTAAAGATATGGATAAAGTATTATATATATCTAATCCTAAATCTAATATAGCAGTAGGTTCTATTCAAATGTTTTTAGATGAATATTTAAGTAATCACAATGGAAAAATAGATTATATTCATGGAGAAGATGTAACTAAAGAATTTGCTAAAAAAGATAATAATGTTGGAATAATATTCGATGCTATGGCAAAAGAAGATTTATTTAAAACAGTTATATTAGATGGGGCTCTTCCTAGAAAAACTTTCTCTATGGGACATAGTTATGATAAGAGATTTTATTTAGAAGCAAGAAAAATAAAATAGAAGTGAAGCAATTAGTTATCTAATTGCTTTTTTAATTATAAAAAATATGATAAACTTATAATTAGGAGTATATAAGAGTAATAGTTATGAGGGTTTTAAGTTTATTCGATTGCAGTTTAAATAGTATTATTAATCATTTACCTGAAATAAAAGATCAAGGATTTGATGCAATACAGATTAGTCCACTTCAAAATACAAAGAATGATTATTCACATGAATGGTGGATGCTTTATCAACCAATAAATTTTAATTTGGGTAATAGGCTTGGTAATGTAGATGATTTAAAAAGATTATGCGATATAGCTCATGAACATGGAATCTTTATTATTGCAGATGTGGTTGTTAATCATTTGGCATCTACTGATGAACCAAATAGTTTAATACCAAATAAAATGTGCGATAAAGATTTACTAAATAATTGGGATTGTTGGAAAGAAAGAAGGCAAGTACAAAATTGGGATAATAGATATGAAGTTACACATTATTGTATGGGACTGCCTGGTTTGAATCCTAATAACATACTAGTACAACAAAAAGTAATTGATATGTTAAATTATTACATTAGCTGTGGAGTGGATGGGTTTAGATTTGATGCTGCTAAAAGCATAGCATTACCTGAAGAGGGATGTGACTTTTTTAAAAATGTTACTTTTTCATTAAAAAAATGGCTGCCTATTATTTATGGAGAAGTATTATTTTCTGATAAAGAATTAATATCTAAATATGCTAGATACATGAAAGTATTAACTAATAGTGAAGGATATGACAAAGAAGATTTAATAAAATTTGTAGAAAACAAGGATAGTTATCTATCAAGTGATTTATCTTATACAAGAAATGTGCCAATATGGGAAATAAATTCTTGGTATAATGGACTTACTAGTTATTATCCTAACACATTATATTATGCTAGAAATTATTCAAATGATTGGTCAGGATGGCAAAGTAATGAGGTAAAAGAAGGCAATTTAAAATTAGTAAAAAAATAAATAATTCTTCATATAATTAAATGGTGATTATATGAAGAATTTTATTTTAAAACTAATTAATAGTGTTAAAGATGAAACATATTTATATGATGAAAATGATATAAAAAGTGGAAAAGACATGGGTGTTTTATGCTATATAATTCCATTAATTCCATATTTTTTAAATAAAGATAATAAATTTGTTAGATATCACTCTATTAATGGAATGAATCTGTTTATAATAGCTGTATTTTATTATTTGTTTTTTAAAATAGTCTCAAATATAAATATTAGTATTTTTCAAGTAATATTATCAATTATTTGGCTATTACTATTGATACTTTCATGTGTTGGAATATCAAATGTATGCAGTGGTAAAGCTAGAGGATTACCGATAATAAACAAAATAAAAATATTTAAATAAAAAAATGACTAAAGTCATTTTAATTCAAGCTTTTGAGCATCGCAGTAATTAATTATTTCTAATGAATGTTGTCTAACATAAGTAAGAGAAGATCTTATATCATTAGGATTTGCTTTTAGATATTTTTTAATCTCATCTTCGCTTAAAACACATGAGACTGGATATCTTGTTATTTTCCAAATAACATCTCCGGGTAAATTTTTAAATGGTTTAACACTATCTACATCATATTCAGTAATTCCATGTCTTAATATAAATTTGCGTTTTAATCTATTGACCACCATATCCCCTGTGTTAGCTTCTTTGTATCCAAGTATATTACATTTTTTATCACACACTTCTTCAACTATATATGTTCCGACTGGTAAAAAAACTTCACCATCGTTTATATATATATTCCCAATAAATAAATTTTCATAATCTAAGTTTTTCATATTACATACCTCAAAGTAATTGATATACTATCATAAATATTTTTAAATGTCAAAAGAGTGTTTATATATACCAAATTAATTCTAAAAAAAAATTATTAATGATATAATTAGTATGGTGGATTATATGGAAATGATAATCAAGAATACAAGTGTTAATTATGTTTTTTATGATAATAAATCAAAAGAGAGTTTAGTTTTTTTACATGGTTGGGGACAAAATATTGAAATGATGATGGGGCTTGCTAAACCATTTATAAAAAAATATAACGTATTAATATTAGATTTACCCGGTTTCGGTAATAGTTCTGAACCAGATGATGTATGGTCTATTTATGATTATGCTGAAATGTTAGACTTAATATTAAAGAAATTAAAAATTAAAAATCCAATTTTAATTGGACATTCTTTTGGTGGAAAAATATCATTATGTTATGCAATCAAATATAATCCTAAAAAGATTGTTTTACTTGCTAGTCCATATAAAAAGAAAATTAAAAAAGAAACTTTTAAAGTAAAAGTTTATAAATTTATAAAAAAAATTCCTGGTTTAAACAAATTAGAGAATTTTGTAAAAAAACATGTTGGGTCTACTGATTATAAAAATGCTAGTGAAAAAATGAGAAAAATATTAGTTAATCATGTTAACTTAGATTTAACAAGTGAATTAAGTAAAATAAAATGCCCCACATTATTAATATGGGGTACTAATGATGAGGCAGTGCCTATTGAAGATGGACAAGAACTTGAAAAATTAATAAATAATGCCGGACTAGTTGTATATGAAGGATGCACCCATTATGCATATTTAGAAAGATTAGATCAAACGATAAGAGTATTAAATAGTTTTATAGGAAGTGATAAAAAATGAAAATATATTTTATTATAAGTTTAATTCCATGCCTTTATTATTTAATATTTAAAAGTAAAAAAGCAATGCATATGCTTCAGCAAAATTGGTATAATGATGGGAATAGATATTTTAAATGGGTAATAGATAATGAAAGAAAAGTGTTTATTACTTATGATTTATTATTCATATTATTTGTTTTACTAAAATTCTTTAAATTTAATATTTCTGCTGCTATTTTTATATTCTTTTATTTGTGTGTTTATTACTTATATAAAAATAGTATTAAAAAAGAGCAGTCTAAAAAACCTTTAGTAATAACAGCAAGAATTAAAAGATTATATTTTACTTTATTAATTTTATATGTTATTTCAATAATACCAATTGTTATTGGATTTGAAAGTTCATTGTTGTATATTTATTATATATATATAGGGTTTATTGTATGGTTAAATTATTTGTTTGTAATGCTTGCTAATATAATAAATATACCTGTAGAAAAAATAGTTTTCTTATATTATAAAAGAAAAGCTCAAAAAAAACTTAATAGTATGATTAATTTAAAAAGAATAGGCATTACTGGTAGTTATGGAAAAACTAGCACAAAGAATGCACTTAATGATATATTAAATGTTAAATATAATTCTTTTGCAACGCCTAAAAGTTTCAATACTATGTATGGACTTATGAATGCCATAAATAATTATATGGATAAATTTGATGATATATTTATTGCTGAAATGGGAGCATTTAAGAGGGGGGAAATAAAAGAAAAAGCAAACTTTATTAAACCTAAATATGCAATATTAACAACTATAGGAACTGCTCATTTGGAAAGCTTTGGAAGTGTAGAGAATATTCAAAAAGGTAAATTTGAATTAATAGATAGTTTACCTGATGATGGGGTCGCAGTGCTTAATATGGATGATCCATATCAAGTAAGTTATAAATTAAAAAGTAAATGTAAAGTATTATGGATATCAATGAATAATAAAGATGCTGATGTATATATAAGTAATATTAAACTTTCAAATAGTGGTACTAAATTTACTTGTATATTTAAAAATATAGAAGAGAAAGCAGAATTTGAAACTAAATTATTAGGTAATGCTAATGTATATAATATTTGTGAATCTATTGCTCTTGCATATGAACTGGGACTTACCATTGAACAAATAAAAACAGGTGTTAAAAAAATTGCAACAATTGAGCATAGACTTGAACTTAAAAAATTAGGGGATATTACAATAATAGATGATGCTTATAATTCAAATCCAGTTGGTTCTAAAATGGCAGTAGATGTTTTGGGATTAATGGATGGTAAAAAGATAATTGTAACTCCAGGTATGATAGAACTAGGGGATAAGCAATATGAATATAATATGGAATTTGGACGACAAATTGCTAAAGTGTGTGATGAAGTAATATTAGTTGGAAGAGAGCAAACTAAGCCAATATATGATGGGTTAAAGAAAGAAAAATATAGTGAAAAAAATATTTATATTTTAAATGATGTAAAAGAAGCTTTTCCTCTTATGAAAAAGCTTAGTGATAAAAAAACATATGTATTACTTGAAAATGATTTACCTGATATATTTAATGAGTAGGAGATGTAGTTTATGAAAATTAAAGTATTAGTTATTTATGGTGGAGAAACTACTGAACATGAAGTAAGTATTATTTCTGCTTTACAAGCAATGAGTAATTTAGATGAAAACAAATATGAAATAATTCCATTATATATTTCAAAGGATAAAACTTGGTATACAGGTAATATGTTAAAAGAAATAGAATTCTATAAAGATTTAGATAATAATTTAAGATTTGCTAATAAAGTGGTATTACTAAAAAAAGGTAAATCATTTGTTCTAAAAAAAGTAGATGGATTATTTAATAAGGAAATAACTAGTGTTGATATAGTTTTACCTGTAGTTCATGGAAGTGGAATAGAAGATGGTTCTTTAGCAGGATATTTAGATACAATCGGTATTCCTTATGTTGGTTCTAAAGTATTAGGTGGAGCAGTAGGGCAAGATAAAGTAGTAATGAAACAGATACTAGGAAACGCTCATTTACCAATAGTGGATTATACATATTTTTATGATAATGAATATTTAGAAAACGAAGAAGAAATTTTAAATAATATTAAAAAATTAGGATATCCAGTTGTTGTTAAACCAGCAACTTTAGGAAGTAGTATTGGTATTACTTTTGTAGAAAATGAAAAAAATATAAGAGATGCTATTAATGAAGCAATCAGATATGATAATAAAATTGTGATTGAAAAGGCTGTGCAAAATTTAATAGAGGTAAATGCAAGTGTAATTGGAAATTATGAATATCAAAAAGTATCTCCTCTTGAAGAAGTCATGGGGCTTGATGAAATACTTAGTTTTGCTGACAAATATTTAGGTAATTCTAAAACCAAAGGTTCATCTAAAGGCATGGCTTCAACTAGTAGAGTAATACCAGCTAGAATAGATGAAAAGTTAACTAATGAAATAAAAGAGACATCTAAAAAAGTGTTTAAATTATTAAATCTTAGCGGTGTTTGTAGAATAGATTATTTGATTGATTCTAAAACTAAAAACTATTATGTAAATGAGCCTAATACATGCCCTGGAAGTTTATCATTTTATTTATGGAAAGAGGATAATCTTGAATATAAAGATATGTTAGATGAAATAATTACTTTAGGTATCAAAGATTATAAAAATAGACTTAAAAAAGTAAAATCATTTGATAGTAATATTCTAAATGGTTTTAGTGGTTCAAAAGGAGTAAAAGGTTTAAAAAAATAAAAAAGACTATTTGAAGTGTCCAAAATGGAGTTTACTTCAATTTAGTCTTTTTTTGATATTATAAATTCTATTGTTCCATTTTCTTTTTTATTATTTAATAAATTATTTTTTTCTAAAATGTATTTTACTCTTTTTGCAACACCTAAGTTTCCATCAATTAATTTTGCATCTGGAAACATTATTTGTATCCTTTCACTTATAATTGGATAATGAGTGCATCCTAAGACAATTGAATCAATATTTTTATTAGTATATTCAGTTAGATATTTATCTAGTAATTTATTAATTTTTTCATTATCATTTAATTCTATAGCATTTGCAAGCCCTTCACAAGGAAGTAAATAAATCTTTTGATTCTTTTTTTTATTCTTTTCAATTAGTTCTTGTGTTCTTTCAGAATTTATAGTGCCAGGTGTAGCAAGAACTAATGTGCTTTTATAATTATTATCACATGCAACTTTTATGGCTGGTTCTGTTCCAATAAATAACATATTTGGATAATCTTTTCTTAATTTTTCTATACATTTAGTAGTTGCAGTATTGCAAGCAATAACAATCAATTTTACTTCTTTTGATATTAATTTATTTATAACATTTATAACTATATTATAAAGAACTTCATCCGTTTTATTACCATATGGATTATTACTTGAATCTGCGTAATAAATATAGTCTTCATTAGGAAGAAGTTTTTTTATTTCATTTAATGTAGTAAGTCCACCTTTACCAGAATCAAATACACCTATTTTACTATTCATATGTAACCTCTTATAAATATTATAGCATAATAGAAAAATAAATGATAAAATTGTATTTAGTGAATATTATTTATTGGGAGTTAATATGGAAAGTTTAATAAATGGAATTATTGATTTGTTTAGTGGGCTTATTAGAATGAAATTTGGCAAAGAATTAGTAGTATTTATTATCTCTTTATTACCTTTGTTAGAACTTCGTGGTGGCTTAATAGCGGCTTCACTTTTAAATGTAAAACCATTAGTTGGATATATTGTTTCGATTGTTGGGAATATTATACCAGTTCCATTTATACTTTTGTTTATTAATAAAATACTTGAATGGATGAGAAATTCTAAAGTTAAATTTTTTAATAAAATTGCAACGTGGCTTGATAAGAAAGCAAGAAAGCATAAAACTAGAATAGAAAAGTATGGTTATCTTGGGCTTGTATTATTTGTAGGTATACCTCTTCCTGGAACAGGGGCATGGACTGGTTGTCTTGCAGCATCAGTATTAGAAATGGATAAAAAGAAATCATTTTTTGCTGTAATGCTTGGAGTAATGATGGCTAGCATTATAATGATGATAATATCTTATGGTATTTTAGGAAATTTAATAAAATAAAAAATAAGTATTTCAAATACTTATTTTAATTTGCTAAAGACATTTATTAATTCGTCATGAATAACCAAAGTTGCATATTGATCAAAGGCAGTTTTATCTCTATTAATTATTACAAAATTCTTGCCATTAAATAATCTTAACATTCCACTTGCTGGATAGACAGTTAAAGAGGAACCTGCAACTATTAAAGTATCACAATGTGCAATATCATATATAGCATTTTCAGTATCATAAGTAGGAAGCATTTCTCCGTATAGTACAACATCAGGTTTTATAATGCCACCACATTTACATGTTGGAACACCTTTAGATTTAAAAACATATTCTGCATCATAAAACTTATTGCATTTTATACAATGATTTTTGTATATAGTACCATGTAATTCATAAACATCTTTATTACCAGCTTTTGTATGAAGACCATCTATGTTTTGCGTAACAATTGATTTCAATTTACCTATCTTTTCTAGTTTATAAAAGTATTTATGTACTATATTCGGTTCTACATTTAAACAGTTAAGTTTATCTTTATAGAATTTATAAAATTCTTTTGTATTATTGTAGAAAAATGATGAGCTAAGTATCATTTCTGGTGAATATTTATATTTCATATTGTAAAGTCCATCTTTACTTCTAAAATCCTTTATTCCACTTAGTGTTGATATTCCAGCTCCACTAAAGAAAACTATATTGTTAGATTCATCAATTATTTTTTGTAATTCTTCAATCTTTTTCATACTTCAATTATAGCATTTTAATTAGCTGTATGCTATAATCTATTTGGATTTGAGGTGTTTTATGAAAGCTATCATTATTACGTTATTATCTGGACTATCATTTTTAATAGGATATTTAATTACAAAATTTATTAAGAATGATAAAAAGTTAATTATATTTTCAGTCGGTTTTTCATTTACAATAATAATTGGACTTGTATTTTTTGATTTATTACCTGAATGTTTAGAATTAGTTAAACCAAAATGGGCTATTTTAGGATTTGCAATATCTGGTTTACTTATTTTAAAAATATTAGATGTGTTTGTTCCTGATCATAACCATTCGTCTGAACATAATCATCATATGGAACATATTGGATTAATATCTGCGATTGCATTAATGTTACATAATGTAATAGAGGGAACTGCAATTTATTCTACTGCGTTAACTGATACTAAAATGGGATTAATGATGTCACTTGCTGTAGCTTTTCATAATATTCCATTAGGTATTCAAGTGTCTTCTCTTATTAAGAATAAGAAAGAAAAATTTATATTATTTTTGAGTTTGGTTTTGTCAAGTATAATAGGTGCAATATTAATAAATATATTCAAAATTACACTCGATGATGGAATATTGGGTATATTAATCTCAATAACTTTAGGAATGTTAGTATACATATCAATGTTTGAATTATTATGTGAGGTAAAAGAACATATTAAAAATAAAGTATTATGGATTGGCATGGTTCTTGGAGTAGCATTAATAACTATAGGAATATTTCTTGGATAGCATATGAAAAAGTTAAATATTTTGTATGAAGATAAGCAATTAATAGTAGTTTATAAAGAGCCTAATCTGCCAACAATAAAGAGTGATAATTTTAAAGATAATTTATATAGTCAAGTATATGATTATTTACATAAGAAAAATCAAAAAGTATTTGTGGTGCATAGACTCGATAAAGACACAAGTGGACTTGTAGTGTTTGCTAAAAATGAAATGATTAAAGATGCATTACAAAGAAATTGGGATAATGTAAAAAGGATATATATCGCTATTGTCCATGGAAAAACAAAAGATAGTGGAATAATAAAATCATATTTAAAAGAAACTAAGACATTATTAACATATAGTACTAACGATAAAAATGGAAAATATGCTGAAACAGAATATAAGACATTAATGTCAAATAATCAATATTCTTTATTGGAAGTAGATATTAAAACTGGGCGTAAGAATCAAATTAGAGTACATATGAAAGATAATAATACTCCAATACTTGGTGATAGAAAATATGGCATTAAAGATGGATTTAGACATATGATGTTACTTGCTAAGAAGATAGAATTTATTCATCCAATTACTCATAAAACAATAACTATCGATTTGGGTATTCCAAATGATTATTTAAAGCATTTAAAAAATTGACAAACGTCAATTTTTTATTTTGCTGCTAATCCACCATTTCTTGAAACAATTCCTTTTGGTCTTTTATATTTAGAACCTTTTTTCATTATTTTTTTTGCGACTTCTTTTTGTATTTTTGCTCTTTCTGACCAGGCAGTGCTTGTTGTAGCATATGTTTTCTTAGTTAATTTATCATATCCATACCAAATGGCGACACTATAGTCAGGACTAAATGTTACAGTCCATGCATCCTGTACAACTCTTGTAGATAATCCCAACTTTTTCAGATATTTGTCATCATAACTACTTGTTCCAGTTTTAGCAGAAATATCTGTTCCTTTGATTCTAACTCCTGATCTAGTTGCCTTCTTTAACATATAAGCAATCATATAAGCTGTTGTTGCTTTCATAGCTCTATTTTTTTCAAAATTAAATTCTCTTACTTCTTCTTTGCTACCATTTTTATAAACAATTTTTGTTATTGAATGAGGTTCAGTAAAGTAACCACCATTTCCAAATGCTGAATATGCAGCGGCAAGTTGTACTGGAGAAACTCCTCTAAATGCACCTATTGAGTGTGCTTCATGAATATATTTTGAGTTTTTAAAATATTCTGGAGTTATTCCAAGACTAGTAACAAATTTGTTTATATTTGAATTCTTTACTTTTTGGAATGCTTGTAGTGCACAAGTATTTCTTGATCTAACAAGACATTGCTCTAAAGTTAACATTCCTTGATATTTATGGTCTACATTGTTCATTACTCCGCCATTTGTATATTTTACAGGTTTGTCTTCAAACATTGTATGTGTTCCCCAACCATTATATTCAATACCAGGGCCATAATCAAAAATTGGTTTTGCTGCGCTTCCCGGATGCCTTTTAATTTGAGTTGCGTAGTTTAGTGACATTTCACTTTTTTTATTACGTCCAGCACCTACTGCGATAATTGCGCCTGTTTCATTATCAATAACACCAATTCCAACTTGTACTTTAGAATCTTTAAATTTATGTTTACTATAGAAATTATTAATTATATCTTGTTTACTTTTTACCATTGTTGAATAAATATCCATTGATACTTCATATGGATTGTTTCCTGTCCTGTCAATTACTTCTTGTACAACAGTATCAATAAATCCTTGATATTTATTAATTGAACTATTTTGTTTTACTATAATGTCTTCAACAGATACTTTTTTAGCTTCACGTGCTTGGTCTTCAGTGATATATCCATGTCTTAACATTAGATTAATAACTTCATTTTTTCTTGAATTTGTTTTATCTGGGTTTACGTATGGATCATATTCTCCTGGTGCTTGAAACATTCCAGCAATCATAGATGCTTCTATAAGATTTAAATCTTTAACATCTTTATCAAAATATGTTCTACTTGCCATTTGAACTCCATATGATCCTGCGCCAAGATATGGAGAATTAACATAAAATTCCATTATTTCTTCTTTAGTATAGTCACGTTCTATTTTAAACATTGACATATATATATCAGTAAACTTACGTATTACGCCATCTATTCCCCTGCTTTCATTAGAAGTAAAAGTATTTTTTGATACTTGCATTGTTATAGTAGAAGCTCCACCAGCATTATTTCCAGTAAGAAAGCCATATCCAGCTTTAAAGAATCTATATATATCAAAACCATGATGTTCAAAATATCTAGAATCTTCTGTTGCGATAATTGCATCTATTAAAACTTGTGGTAATTCATTATAGTCAATAATAATTCTTTTTTCGTTTCCAATAGTAGCGATTATTGTTCCTGAAGCATCATAAATATTTGAAGATTCTTTTCTATATAATAATTCACTTTGGAATTCTGGAGCATTATAATATATATAAGTAGAGAAACCACAAAAAAACAATAAGCCTAAAAATAAGACAGACAAAAAAATAATAGTTAGTCTACATAGTATTTTTTTGTTATTTAATTGTTTGTCTTTCTGCTTTTTTTTCATTTTAAACCTCAACTTAATTCTATATTATATTACAAATATATTATAAACGAAATAGTAAATTTTATTTATTTTGTGATATTTATGTGATAATTGATAAAATATGGTATAATTATAATACATTATATTAAAAGGAATGGTTATTATGATGAAATGTGTTGTTATTTATAATCCTAATAGTGGTAAATTGAGTAATAGGAATGATATTAAAAAAATTTATAAAATATTTGAGAATTATGGATATGAAACTGAAATTATATATACTGAATATAAAGGTCATGCAAAAGAGATTACAAAAAAATTAAAGAATGTTGATTTACTTATGTGTGCTGGGGGAGACGGAACATTAAATGAAGTAATATCTGGAAATATTGAAAGAAAAGAACCTATATTACTTGGACATTTACCACTTGGAAGTGTTAATGATGTTGCTCATATGTATGGAATGACTAATAATACTGAAAAGAATATTGTTATGCTTTTAAATGGCAAAAAGAAAAATATTGATGTTTGTTTAATTAATGGTAATCCATTTGTATATGTTGCATGTATTGGAGCATATATTGATATATCGTATGCAACTCCAAGAAAATTAAAAGAAAAATATGGAAGACTTGCATATATTTTATATGGAATTAAACAATTGAAACAAAAATTAAAGTTCTTTAATGTTAAATATACTGTAGATGGAGTAAGCCAAGAAAAGAGATTTTCATTTATATTTATAACTAATTCAAACAGAGTGGCTGGAATGCCTAATGTTTATGATGATGTTAAACTCGATGATAATAAATTTGAAGTGTTAATGTGTGATATTAAAAATAAATGGGATATATTTAAAGCATTATATCATCTAAAAAGAAAAGATTTAGATAAAATACCAATGTTTACTTATATAAAAACTGATAACTTAAGATTAGAATTTGATGAAGTACCACCTTCTTGGTGTATAGATGGAGACGAGCTTCCACATGATACAAATATATTTGAAATTAAAGTTAACAAAGATAATTATATGATGCTTCCTGTTAAAAATATTAATAAATTATTTGAAAATACTGATGAAGAAGATTTGAATTAATCAAATCTTCTTTACATTTTTAATGTTAATTTTATATTGAAATAATAATACTATATTTCTTTTAGTTTATAATATATGTGTAGGAGTTTAAGTATGGAAATATTGAAAGCATTAATATTACTTGTAATAGGTTTTGTACTTTTAGTAAAAGCCTCAGATATTTTTGTAGATGCAGTAAGTTCTATTGCAACTAATTTTAAGATGTCTAAAATGATGATAGCTCTTACTATAGCTGCGTTTGGTACTTGTGCTCCCGAACTTGCTATATCATTTAATAGTATTAGAAGTGGAGTAGGAGATATTGCACTTGCAAATGTACTGGGAAGCAACGTAGTTAATATTTTGCTTGTTATTGGACTTGCGGCATGTGTTACACCAATTAAAGTAAAAGATGAGGTTGTTAAAAAAGAGTTACCAATATTATTATCTACAACGACTTTATTTGCACTTGCAATTTTAGCACATTATATTGGACCAACTCTTGATCATTTTATACTAAATAGATTTGATGGAATATTATTTGCAATATTATTTGTATTATTTATTATATATATTATTTCAATTGTAAGAACAAAAAAAAGTGTTTTAGAAAGAGGAAAACCTAAGTTTAGTATGTCAAAATCTATTATATTGACTATTCTTTGTTGTGTGGTAATTATTTTTGCAAGTGATATGGTTGTAGATAATGCTAAACTTTTAGCTAATAGTTTAAATGTAAGCACTAAAATTATAACAATGACTTTAGTTGTTATTGGCACTTCTTTACCAGAAATGACTATGACAGTTGCTGCTGCTAAAAAGGGAGAATTTGATATTGCTCTTGGAAATATAATTGGTACTAATATATTTAATATTGGAGTTGTTTTAGGATTGCCTTTAATGATTTATGGTGGATTTTCATCAGTTAATTTTAACTTAATAGATATACTTGCTGTTCTTACTGCGGCAGTGGTTTTATACTTGTTTGCGCGTAATGATAAGGTTTTATCAAGAGCAGAAGGTATAGCAATGTTACTAATATTTATAGCATATTATGCCTATATATTAATAATATAAAGTTGAAAAAATATTTAAAATAACATATAATATGTTATGTCATTTTTTGTGAAAAGAGGTTTTTTATGAAGAAAAAAATTGGTGACAGAAGAGATGGGGTAAAAGTAAGACATTTTGATGGAATGCATAATCTTATGTTAGAAGTTATGCCTAAAAGATGTGACTCCGATGTCTATATGAATGTTAAAATTGATGTAACTAATTTAATTAAATATGTTGAAGACTATAAGAAAAAGAATCCCGAGAATAGAATTACTTATTTCCATGCTTTTGCAATGGCTTTAGGCAAAGTAATTTATAATAGACCATTATTAAATAGATATATAATTAATAGAAGTTATTATGATAGAAAAGATGTTATTTTTGCATTTAGTGCTAAAGTAGCATTTAATGATAAAAGTGAAGAAATGATGATTGGTGTTAATATCGAAAAAGATGATAACATATTTAGTGTTAGAGATAAAATAGCTAAGAGAGTAGAAGCATTAAGAAATACTAAGACTGAAACAGATGATAAGAGAAGTGGAACAAATGATGCAGTTGACATTGTTGGGCGATTACCTAAATGCTTAAGAAAACTTGTTATGAAAATTTTTAAATCTCTTGATAATCATGATTTGTTACCAAAAGATATGATTGAAGATAATTTGTATTATAGTACTGCAATTCTTTCAAATTTAGGAAATTTAGGGATAGGATCTATTTATCATCATTTAACTGATTTTGGTACTAGTTCTATTCTAGCTACTATGGGTAAAATTCATAAAGAACCTATTGTAGATGAAAAAGGAAAGATTAAAGCAGTAGATGTTTGTGATTTTGGAGTTAATTTGGATGAAAGAATAGCAGATGGGTATTATTTTGCAAAATCATTACAATTACTTGAATATATTATAGCAAATCCAAAATTATTAGAAGGTAGAGCAGATGAAAGAATCGAAATTAAGTAAAGAAGAAAAAAGATTATTAAAAGAAGAGAATAAAAGAAAAAAAGAAGAATTAAAAGAATTAAAAAGACAACAAAAGAAAGAAGAAAAAGAAAGAAAACTTTCTGAAAAAATCAGAAAAAGAAATGAAAAAGAAATAGAAAAAAATAAAAGAAAGGGAATACTTCCTACACCTTTTACTAAGTATTATCCAGAAGGTGTAAATTTTGATGTAGAATATCCTAAAAATACTATGGTTGGATATTTACTTGAAAGTGTAGCAAGATATCCAGATTTAGTTGCTGTAGAATATTATGGTAGAACATATAAATATAGAGAATTCTATGAAATGATTAGAAGTACTGCTAAGTCATTAAAAGCACAAGGAGTTAAAGAAGGAGATAAAATTGCAATTTGTATGCCAAATACTCCTCAGGCTTTAATGATGTTTTATGCTACAAATATGATTGGAGCAATAGCTGCTTTAATTCACCCATTATCTGCAGAAAATGAAATAGAACATTATATTAATGAATCAGGTGCCAAATTTTTATTAACACTTGATTTAGTGTATGACAAAATACATAATATTATTGATAAAACACAAGTTAATAAAATAGTAGTTGCTTCAGTAGGAGAAAGCCTTAAAAATATCAAGAAATTCTTATATAAATTTAAAAGTAGAGGTACTGTTCCAAAAATAGAGTTAACTGATGACATTATGACTTGGAAAGAATTCATAAATTATGGTTATGATTACGATGGAGAAGTTGCCTGCTTAAAAGATAGTGATGATGCAGCAGTAATACTTTATAGTGGTGGAACAAGTGGTAACCCTAAGGGAATATTACTTTCAAACTATAATTTTAATGCGCTTGCATTAAGCTGCCATTTAATGATTGAACAATCAGGACCAGGTGAATCTATCTTAGCATTATTACCTATATTTCATGGTTTTGGATTAGGAGTTTGTATACATACACCTCTTTGTTGTGGAATGAGAGTGGTTTTAGTTCCTAATTTCTCACCAAAAGAATTTGCTAAACTATTGCATAAATATAAAATATCAATTGCATGTGCAGTTCCATCATTATTTGAGTCTCTTACAAAAATGAAATTAGGTAAGAATGATTTATCACACTTTAAATGTGCAATATGTGGTGGAGATTTTATGTCAAATGACTTAAAAGCCAAAGTAGATGAATACTTACATGAACATGGAAGCACTGCAGAAGTTAGAGTTGGTTATGGACTTACTGAAGCATCTGCCGCAACATGTGTAACACCTACTGGAAATTATAGAGAAGGATCAATTGGAATTCCTTTTCCTGGCACACATTATAAAATAGTTAGAGTTGGAACACATGATGAAGCTAATTATGGTGAAGATGGAGAAATATGTATAAGTGGACCCACTGTTATGATGGGATACTTAAATAATTTAGAGGAAACAGTACAAGCACTTCAAATACACAAAGATGGAAAAACATGGCTTCACACTGGTGATGTAGGATGCATGGATAAAGATGGTTTTGTATATTTTAAACAAAGAGTTAAAAGAATTATAATATCTAATGGATATAATTTATATCCAACGCATATTGAATCGGTTTTAAATACTCATCCAGATGTATTTACAAGTACAGTAATTGGTATTCCTCATCCTAAAAAGATGCAAGTTGCTAAAGCGTTCATAATTTTAAAAGATGGGGTTAAACCAAGTAAGGAAGTTGAAAGAAGTATTAGAGAGCATTGTGAGAAAAATCTTGCTAGATATTCACTTCCATATGAATATGTCTTTAGAGATTCTCTTCCTAAAACTTTAGTGGGGAAAGTTGCTTATAGAAAACTAATGGAAGAAGAAAATAATAATAATTAATTACCTTTTATAGGTAATTTTTATTTTTATGCTTTTTTTATTTCAAAAAAATGGTATATGTGTTAAAATATTTAGTAGTAAGGAAGGTAACTATCGTGGGAAAAATAATATCATTAGTAAATCAAAAAGGTGGAGTAGGAAAGACAACAACTAGTATAAATTTATCAAGTTCTTTAGGGCATTTTGATAAAAAAGTTTTACTAATTGACTTGGATCCTCAAAGCAATAGTACTACTGGTCTTGGAATAGACAGAGTAAAAATTAAAAAAAGTATTTATAATGTTATGATGGGGGAATGTAATATTGAGGACACAATAATTAAAACCCAATTTAAAAACCTTAGCATAATTCCTGCATTAATAGATTTGGCAGGTGTAGACATTGAATTAATTCAAATTAGTGTTCAAGATAAGGATTTTATCATAACAGAACAATTAAAGAAACAATTAGATCGTATTAAAGAAAGATACGACTATATTATAATTGATTGTCCACCAAACTTAGGTATTTTAACAACTAATGCTTTGGCTGCATCAGATTCAGTTTTAATACCAATTCAATGTGAATATTATTCATTAGAAGGTGTTAATCAATTATTACATACGATATTGAGAGTACAACAAAAAGTTAATCAACATTTAGAAATAGAAGGTGTGCTTCTTACAATGTTAGATGGAAGAACTTTATTGGGATTAGAAGTAGTTGAGGATGTACGTAAGTATTTTAATGAAAAAGTATTTAGTACAATTATTCCTAGATTAGTAAAATTGGTTGAAGCGCCATCACATGGCAAACCAATTATTGAATATGATCCTAAAAGTAAAGGAGCTCTTGCTTACTTAAATCTTGCAAAAGAAGTAATAGAGAGGAATGAAAAAGATGGAAGAAGGGATGAACATGGAAACGGGGAGTAAAAGAAAAGCTCTTGGGAGAGGTTTAGAACAATTATTTAGCAATGAATCTTTATATGTTAATCCAATTGAGGAAATAACTGAGAATGTAAAAGATGATGATATTGTTGAAATTGATTTAAATGAACTAAGAAGCAATCCTTATCAGCCAAGACAAAACTTTGATCCAGAAAAATTACAAGAATTAGCAGATTCAATTAAAGAATTTGGAGTTTTAGAACCAATTATAGTTAAAAAGAGCGTTAAAGGCTATGAAATAGTAGCAGGTGAAAGAAGAAAGAAAGCAAGTGAATTGGCTGGATTTAAAACTATACCTGCGATTATAAAAGATTTTTCTGATGAAGAGATGATGCAAATAGCATTACTTGAAAACATTCAAAGAGAAGATTTATCTGCAATAGAGGAAGCAGAAGCATATAGTAAACTAATTTCTATGCTTAATACTACACAAGAATTACTAGGTAGAAAAATAGGTAAGAGTAGAAGTTATATTACTAATATGTTAGGATTATTAAGACTTCCTGAATCTGTTAAAAAAGATGTATCAGATGGAGTGATTAGTGCTGGTCATGCAAAAATATTAAGTAAATTAGATAGTGAAGAGCAAATATTGTCTTTAGTAGAAAAAATTAAGAAAGAAGACTTATCTGTTAGGGCATTAGAAGCATTAGTAGAAAATCCAAGTTATGAGAGAAAGAATAAAATAATTAAGGTAAAGGAACCAAATAATTATGGATATGTAGAAGAAGCTTTAACTGATACTATTGGAAATAAAGTAAAAATTCAAAATAAAAAGATTGTTATTCCATTTACTAATGATAAAGATTTAGAAAGAATTCTAAATATTCTAAATGTTGAAGTGAAAGTTGATTAATATGAATAAAGAATATAAAATGGGAAGTAAAGTCATTATGAAAAAACAACATCCTTGTGGTACTAATTTATTTGAAATCACAAGAATGGGAGTAGACATTAAAATTAAATGTATAAAATGTGGAAGAAGCATAATGATGGATAAAATAGAGTTTGATAAGAAACTTAAGAAAGTAGAGGAGTATTAATGTTTAAGAAGAAATTAAAACTTAGTCCTATTATGACATTTATTCTATTAATGTTTGCTACTATAATATTAAGTGGTGTATTACATTTATTTAATTTTCAATCTGAATATAGCAGTGTAAATAGGGTAACATCTGAGTTTGTCAATAATGTAGTTGAAGTAAAAAATATATTAAGTACTTCTGGTTTAAAACATATTGCAACAACTGCAGTTAGTGGTTTTGTTAATTTTGCACCCCTTTCTACATTAATAATTGTTTTAATTGGAATAGGAGTATTAGAAAAAACTGGATTTTTAAAAACATTTTTTACAATATTAACAAGAAGTTCTAAAAAGAATACAATAACATTTTTACTAATATTAATTAGTTTAATGTTTTCAATCTTAGGAGATATCGGTTTTGTAGTAATGTTGCCTTTAGGAGCTTTGCTATTTAAATATGGAAGAAGGAATCCTTTGGGCGGAATAATTGCATCTTTCGCAGCATTATCATTTGGTTATGGAATAAATGTATTTTTGTCTGCAAATGATAGTTCTTTATTATCAATAACATTAAATGCTACAAAAGCACTTGACCCCAATTATAAAATAGGTGTATTTTTCTACTTGTTTATAATGATAATTGCTTTAATTGCAACGGCAATTATATTTACAAGTGTAACAGAAAAGAAAGTTATGCCAAAGTTACCAAGAGTTGAGTATAATGAAGAAGAAGTGGTAATAACTAATAAAGAATTACGTGGTTTAATAATTGGTTTATTCTTTGGATTTATATATGTACTATTAGTTATATATATGATAATACCTGGGCTTCCTTTTTCTGGAACATTGCTTGATAAGAGTGGAACAATGTATATTGATATGTTATTTGGACCCAACTCATTATTTAATAAAGGATTTATATTTATTGTAACAATGTTATTTGTTATAGTTGGACTTGGGTATGGTGTAATGACTAAGACAATTAAAAACAATAATGATGTTGCAGTAAGCTTAGGAGCATCTCTTGATGGAATTGGTAATATCCTAGTATTAATATTCTTTGCATCATTATTTATTAATGTTTTTGAAGAGAGTAATATAGGAGCAGTAATATGTGGAGTTTTTGCTAAATTAATAAGTGGATTTAATTTTACTGGACTATGGTTAATATTAATAACTTTTATTCTTATTGCAATAGCTACAATTTTCTGTCCTTCATCAATAACTAAATGGGAGATATTGTCTGGAAGTGTTGTACCTGTGTTTATGAATGCAAGTATTAGTCCTGAATTTGCGCAAGTAGTATTTACTGCGGCAGATTCAGTTACTAAAGGGTTAACTCCATTATTTATGTTTTATGTTATTTATATAGCATTCTTAGAAAAGTTTAATACTAGCGATGATACAATAACATTATTTGGAAGTTTTAAGTATTTAAGATCATATGCTCTTTACATAACAGTTATTTGGTTTGTTATAATTGTTAGTTGGTATTTAATAGGAATTCCAATTGGAATAGGATCTTTTCCTGGTGTAATATATGGCGCTTAAAGCTGGTATTATAGGACTTCCTAATGTGGGAAAAAGTACTCTTTTTAATGCAATAACAAAAAAGAATATTTTGGCTGCTAATTATCCTTTTGCAACAATAGATCCAAATGTAGGTGTTGTAACAGTTCCTGATAAAAGATTAGAAACATTAAATGATATGTATATGCCTGAAAGGCTAATCGCAACTCAATATGAATTTATTGATATAGCTGGTCTTGTTAAAGGCGCATCAAAAGGTGAAGGTTTAGGAAATAAATTCTTAGCTAATATACGTGAAGTGGATGCTATTGTACAAGTAGTAAGATGTTTTGAAAATAAAGATATTATACATGTGGAAGGAAGCATTGATCCTATACGTGATATTGAAATAGTTAATTATGAACTTATATTAAGTGATTTAGAGATTGTCGAAGGAAGACTTTCTAGAATAGAAAAGAAAGCAATTACTTCAAATGATAAGGAAGGTTTATATGAAGTCGCTTTACTTAAGAGATTGCAAGCAATTTTGAGTGAAGGAAAAATGTTAAGATTAGAGAAATTTGATGAAAAGGAATCTAAATTAATAAAAACATATAATTTAATAACACATAAACCATTTATATATCTTGCTAATGTGTCAGAAGATGATTTATTAAATGATGAAAATGAACATGTTAAAAAAGTTCGTGAATACGCTTCAAAAGAAAATGCAGCTGTAGTATTAATGTGTGCTAAGATAGAAAGTGAATTATCTGAATTAGATGAAGATAGTAAAAAAGAATTTCTAGCTGATTTAGGAATTCAAAATAGCGGACTTGATCAATTAATACACATAACTTATCATATGTTAGGCCTTAAAACATTCTTTACTGTTGGTAAAGATGAAGTAAGAGCATGGACATTTAAGGATGGAATGAAAGCACCAGAGTGTGCTGGACTTATTCATACAGACTTTGAGCGTGGATTTATTAAAGCTGAAGTAATGAGTTATGATGATTTGGTAGCATGTGGTAGTGAATTAAAAGTAAAAGAGGCTGGAAAAGCGAGACTTGAAGGAAAAGATTATTTAATGCAAGATGGAGATATTTGCTTATTTAGATTTAATGTTACAAAATAAAAAAGAGTAATTTTAGTTACTCTTTTTAAATACTTAATTATTTAGAAGAAAGTATTGCACTACTACATGTAATTTTAACAAAATTATTTCCAGTAACATCTGCTAATCTTTGAGCATTAACTATTTCTTCTAAACCAAGAGCAGATCCATCATAGTGATATTGAAATTCATTATTATTAGCATAGAATTTAACAATATTTCCATTTCCATCAATTGAAATATAATAGCTTAAATCAGATACGTTCATTAAATCGACATGACTTGAACATTCTGTATCACCATCTTTAGTAAATGTCATAGGTTCTGGGTTAGTTAGTTTTTCACTAGCCCATTGTTGATTTGCTGCACGTCCAATTAATTTTAATTCTGTAGTAAACGCATTCATTTTAGCTGTTCTATATGTTTCCAACAATGCAGGAACTGCTAAAACTATTAAAATAGCGAGTATAGCAATAACTGCTAAAACCTCTATAAGTGTAAAACCATTTTTTTTCATATTAATTCTCCATTACCTTAATATAATTTTATAATATATCAGATACTAATGTCAAACAATACCCCAAAAAAAAGAGTGACATTTGTCACTCTTTTAAATTATTATTTTATTTCGATGAATTTCTTTGTTTCTTTCTTTTCTTCTTTAGGGAAGGAAATTTCTAATACGCCATTATTAAATTTAGCATTGATTTCTTTTTCATTTATATTGCCGATATTGAATTGTCTCTTATAACTGCCATATACTCTTTCTTTTCTGTAGTAATTCTTTTCTTTATCTTCTTTTTCTTCATTCTTTTTTGCAAGTACTGTAAGAATTCCATCTTCAACGTCTAATTTGATTTCATCCTTGTTAAATCCTGGAACTTCTAATTCGATATGAACGTTTCCTTTCTTTTCGTAAATGTCACACTTCATATCAAATCCCTTCATTTTTGGCATTGGAGCGAAATCATCAAAGAAATCATCTAAATAAAATTTTCCTGGTAATAAACTCATTATTATCATCTCCTTACAAATATAATTATACTCATAAATTAGCACTTGTCAACAGAGAGTGCTAATTATTTTTAAATTTCTTTACACTATTAGTATATTCAATATATAAATTATTATGTTGATGAATTTAGATTATAATTATGATAAAATATTACTATGGAAAAAGTAGTTGTAATTATATTATTATTTTTTATATTTACTATTAATGTTAGTGCACAAAGAGATAGTCTTAGTGATATAGAATGTATTGATGGTGATACTATAAGAGCAAGAGTTAATGGAAAAATGGAAACAATAAGATTTCTCGCAATAAATACTCCTGAAACAAAATATTCAACAAAAGATAAAGATGAGCCTTATGCTATCGAAGCAAGTAAATATACATGTAATCGTTTAACTGACAGCAATAATATTGAAATAGAATATGATATTAAAAGCAATAAGACAGATAAATATGGACGATTTTTAGGATGGATATTTGTAGATAATTTTCTTTTACAAAAGGAATTAATAAAAAAAGGATATGCTAAAGTTGATTATGTATATGATGAATATAAATATGTTAATGAATTAAAAAAAGAAGAGAGTATTGCTAAAAAGAAAAAACTTGGTATTTGGAGTAGTGATGAAGAAAATAATGATGATGAAGATGAATCTGCAGTTAATAAAATTTTAAATTATATTTGGGATATTTTAAAGAAATTATTTACTAAAATATATGAAAATATTAAAAACTATGTAAAAAATGTTTTAAAAGATAAAATTGATAATATAATTAATTGACAAAATTAATATAATAGGTTAGTATATATCTTGAATTTTGGAGAAAAGTATGAAAAAAGAAAAAAAGTTTTTAGATGAGTTGGAAAAGAGATTAGAATTTGTTAGCAAGAGAGATAAAACTGCTATTGTTTTAAAATATAAAAATATAATTGATGAGAAGAAAGAAAATAAAGAAAGAATAGTTGATATTTTAAAAGAAATAGGTAATGTTGAAGATGTTGCTAACAAAGAGATAGAAGAGTATAGAAAAACTAGAAATGCTGAATATAAATTAAATGAATTTTTCTCTAAATTTAAGAAGAATAAAGAAGATAAACCTAAGAAGAAAAAAGACAAAAAAAAGAAACAAAAAAATAAAAAGAATATATTTGGTTGGATAAAGACTGAAAAGAAAGATAAAAAAGAAAAAAAGAATTTCTTTGCAAGATTTAAAAAAGAAAAAACATTAAAAGAAAAAATAGAAGATAAAATAGAAAATATAAATGATAAAAAAGAAAAGAAAAGTTTCTTTGATAGATTCAAAAAGAAGAAAACTTTTAAAGAAAAAATAGAAGATAAGATAGAAGAAATTCAAGAAGAAGAAAATGAAGTAGTTGAAGTTGCTGAGATAGTAACTGAAAAAAAGATTTTTGAAACTAAAGAAGAAAGAAACAAAAGAATTGCTTTAAAAGTTATTAGAATAGTTATTACAACAATTTTATTATTTATTTGGTTATGGATATGTGTTGTATTTATTGCAAGTATATTTGCATTCTTAGATGGTGTTAAACTATATGGACTTGTGATAGCATTAGGAGGACTTGTATTATTAGTTCTTTCAATAATTGTATTAATTAATAAAACAGTTCTTAGAATTAGAATTAGTAGAAAATGGTCATTTATATTAACTATTATTTCTATAGTTATTATTGCCTCTGGTATTGCAATATTTTTAAAACAAATTTATAAAATTAAAGTTACATCTGATGTTGGCGAAAAATATAATATGACTAAAAAGAATAACTCATATAATTTACCAAATGATCCTGATAAGAAAGTCTTTATTACATTTAATTCAAATTATAAAACAGATTATATCATTGAATATGATAATACATTAGAAAATAAAGTTAATGTTGAAGTTAAATATTTTGAATGTTATTATGATTATTTTGTTAAGAAAGATAGTAATAATATTTATATATCTTTAGGATTAGATAATAGGGATAGATTAAGTGTTTATATAGATGATCTTAAAGAAGGAAAAATATATGACAATAAAGAACTAGAAAGATATGTTGTTAAAATTTCAATGAATGAAAAAGACAAAGAGAGGGTAATTATTAAATAATTACTCTTTTTTAATATCATTAATTTCTTTTTCTAACTTTTTAATAATTTTTAAAAGTGAATCAAATTCATTTTTATATGACGGATATATTTTATTTAATATATCTTTTGTTTTATTTATGTCATAAATAGTTGGATTATATATTGATTTAAGTTCCTTTGAATTGATATTAATATTATTATTTTTTAGTCTATTTTCTATTACTACTTGTAATCCAGAATTTGTAAGTAATATTTGCCCCACTAATATTAGCCATTCTCCAACAGCATTTTGCTCTGCAGCTGTTAAATCATCCAATAAAATTAATCCAAGAATAAATGCAATAGAGGTTGAAAACCTTGGATTAATATTAAATAGATCTTTAAAATTTTCCTTCATAATTAATAATATGACTTTATCAAAAAATAAAGAAGAACATATATTACTATAGTTGGGAGGATAATAATATGATCCTAAATAAAATAGATATTAATAAAAAAGCAAAAATAATTGATATAAAATTACATGGTATTAAAAAAAGAAGATTATATGATTTAGGATTTATTCCTGGTGAAAGCATTATTAAAGAATTTGAATCAATATTTAAAAATCCAATTTGTTATAAAATAAAAAATACTCTTATTGCATTGAGAAATGAAGATGCTTGTTTCATTGAGGTGGAGTATGAATAATAATATTCTTTTAATGGGTAACCCTAATGTCGGGAAATCCTCAATATTTAATAAACTTACATTATCACATGAGCATACAGGCAATTGGACTGGAAAAACAGTTGAAATTGCTTCTAAAAAAATAGTTGGGACTGATTATATTTTAATAGATCTTCCAGGAATATATTCTTTATCTAGTTTGAGTGAAGAAGAAGTAATTGCTAAAAATACATTATTATTTGAAGACTATAAAAAAGTAATATATGTTGTTGATGGAACTAATCTTGAAAAAAATTTAAATTTATTATTACAAATATTGCAAATAACTAAAGATGTAATTTTATGTATAAATATGGCAGATATTTTAGAAAGTAGAAAAATAAAAATTGATACTAATAAATTAAGTAAAATTTTAGGAATAAGAGTAATTGAATGCTCAACTTTTAAAAACACTGGATTTAAAGAATTAATTGAATCATTAAATGAGAAAACTTTTAGTACGTTTAATTATTCATATGATGATGAAATAGAAGAACATATATCTAATATTAAAAAAATATTGCCTGAAGCATTTAATAACAGATATTTATCACTAAGTGTTATATGCAAAGATAGAAGCTTAATTGATGTAATTAAAAATAGATATGGAATAGATATTAATGATAAAAATATTAATGATTATTTAATGAATATCAATGGAGAAGAAATATCGGATAGAATATCATTAACTATAAATAGGTTAAGCAAAGAAATAATAAATCAAGTTTATACAAATAATAGTGATAGTAAATGCTTTTTAGATAAACTATTTTCAAATAAAATAATTACAGTTTTCTTAATGTTTATAATTATGTTTATTATATTTTTTATAACGATAATATTATCTAATTATCCTAGCGAACTATTGAGTTTTATTTTTTCTAAAATAGAAATTGTTATATATAACATAGTTATACATTTTAAAATCCCTTCATTTATATATGAACCATTATTATTTGGAGTTTATAGAGTGGTATCATTCATTGTATCTGTAATGTTTCCACCTCTTGTTATATTTTTTATATTATATACGTATGCAGAAGAGTCAGGTATTTTACCAAGACTAGCATTCAACTTAGATAGGGTTTGTTCGATTTGTGGATGCCATGGAAAACAATGCTTAACTATGTTTACTGGATTTGGATGTAATGCTTGTGCAGTAGTTGGCAGTAGAATAATTGATAGTAAAAGAGATAAATTAATAGCAATACTTACAAATTCTTTTATTCCATGTAACGGAAGATTTCCAATGATAATAGCATTAATAACAATGTTTTTAGCCAATTCTAATAATAAATTATTAATTTCTTTATATTTATGTTTGTTTATTATTTTATCAATTATTATGTCTTTTTTAATATCATTTATATTATCAAAAACAATATTAAAAGGATATTCCGGATTTTTTGTTTTAGAACTACCTAGCTATAAAAAAGTTAAAATAACTAAAGTATTAAAAGAAAGTATTATTTATAAATCATTGTCTATTTTAAAAAAAGCAATAAAAGTATCTATTCCATGTGGAATTATTATATGGTTATTTACTAATATTAAATTATATGACTTAACAATATTTGAATCACTTTCTCATTTTTTAGAACCTTTCGCTAAAATGATTGGACTTGATGGAGTAATTCTTCTTTCATTTTTATTAGCATTACCAGCTAATGAAATAGTTATACCAATTGTAATAATGGGATATTTGGGATTGAATAATATATCTACAATTTCTAATTATTTAGAAATTAAAAATGTTCTTATAAACAATGGTTGGACTATAACTACTGCAATATCGACAATATTATTTTCTATTATGCATTTTCCTTGTGGCACAACATTATCAACAATAAAAAGTGAAGTTGGTACTAAATGGATGATTTATTCATTTTTTATACCACTAATATGTGGCATAATAGTATTATTAATTTTTAATATAATAATATAAAAAAACTCAAGCAAAGCTTGAGTAATTTTTTAATGGCGCCTGATGCAGGACTCGGACCTGCGACCTAACGGTTAACAGCCGTGCGCTCTACCGACTGAGCTAATCAGGCACTTGTATTACTAATTATAGTTTAACAATAATAATTTGTCAACAAAAAAGTGGACTTTTATTATAAAAATTGATAAAATTAATTCAGTAAAGGAAAATGGAAAAATGAAAGAAGATTTAGAGGTTATTGAATTTGAGAAACCTTCTACAAAAGTAAGTATTCTTGAAACATATGGTGAGAACTTATCATCAAAAGAATATATTACTAATCCAGCTATCGGAAGAGAAAATGAAATTGAACAAGCAATTATCATTTTACTAACACCTGAAAAAAGTGCTCTTTTGGTTGGTAAGGCTGGTGTTGGTAAAACCGCTATTGTCGAAGGTATTGGATATAGAATGAAAAATGGAAATATTCCCAATGCTTTAAAAGGCTATGAGCTAATAAAGGTAAATATATCTAGTTTACTTGGCGAAACTGTAAGTGATGGTCATAACGAAAACAGATTACAATTATTAGTTGATGAATTAAAAACCAAAAAGAATATTATTCTATTTATAGATGAGGTTCACTTGTTAGTTAACAGAAATACCTCTAACATGAGTATAGATTTTGCTAATATGTTAAAACCAGGTTTAGATCGTGGTGAGATTAAAATGATAGGTGCTACAACATATGAAGAATATGAAGCATATATTTTAAGAGATAGAGCTTTCCTAAGACGTTTCTTAAAAGTAGATGTTGCAGAGCCAAATCAAGATCAATGTACTCAAATATTACTCGGAACTTATCCAAAATATGAGAAGAGAACTGGTGTTAAACTAGAATATACAGATTATGTAAAAGAAAGAATATTTAGATTTTTAGTTGAAATGACTGATGAATATAAGAGAATATATGAAATAGGTAATAGATATCCGGATATTGCTCTTACATTAGTAATGAATGCATTTTCTATCGCATCATATGAAAATAGTCCTATTGTTACATTAAAACATTTCTATAAAGCAATTTGTAGAACTAAAGTTGTATACGAAGATGCTAAACAAAAAGAGATTGTAAGATTCAAAGAATTGTTTAAAGATATAATTGCTGAAGAAAATGTTAATTTAAGTGAAATGTAGTTGAAAAGTGTGCTAATAATTGAAAAATTCCTTAGAGAATTTTTCTTTTTTTATATCAAAAAAGTGCCTGAAAATTCAAAAATACCGATTTGCATTAAAAAAATATACTTTATATAATCCTTTTAAAAGAAAGGAGATTATATGAAAAAAGTAATTAAAGTAAGAAATATTACTAAAACAATTGGAAGAAAGAAAATACTAGATGACATAAGTTTCGATATTTATGAGGGTGAAATAGTTGGTTTGGTTGGTAAGAATGGGGCAGGGAAATCCACATTATTAAAAATAATGACTGGTCTATATTCAATGGATGAAGGAGAAATATATTATTATGATATTAGTTTAAAAAATAATTTTGAAAAAGCCATGTCTATGGTAGGTACATTAATTGAAAGCCCTGACTTATATAAAAGTTTAAGTGGAAAAAAGAATCTGGAATTATTCAAAAAAATGTTTAAAGGTGTAGATGAAAATACTATAGAGGAAATAGTTAAAATAGTTGAAATGGAGAAGTATTTAGGTAGAAAGTTTAAGACATATTCACTCGGTATGAAAGAGCGACTGGGTATAGCATCTTCTTTGTTAAATAAACCTAAAATATTGATATTAGATGAACCGACTAATGGACTTGATCCAGTTGGTATTAAAAATATTTTAACGTCATTAAAAGGTTTAAAAGATACAACTATTTTAATTTCATCTCATATGTTAAGCGAAATAGAGTGGTTATGTAATAAAGTAATATTCATTAATGATGGAAAAATAGAGAATATTAAAATAAAAGAAAAAAATGATAAAAAAAATATCACTTTTGAAGTAGATGATTTTTCAAGAGCAAAACTATTAATGAAAAATTATTGTATAAATGAGAATTTAGAGGTATATGAAAATGATGAAACAATAAGTAATATAAATAAAGAACTAATATTAAATAATATTAAAGTGTATAGAATACAGGAAAGTGAAAATACAATAGAAAAAGAGTTCTTCTCTATTGTAGGTAAAAACAATGATTAATTTAATTAGAAACGAATTTACTAAATTAGGTAAATTTAAATTAATAATGCCTTTTTTCTTATTTATTACTATATTCATTATTGAGTATTATTTAAATAAAATAGTTACATTTGATAATTTAATAATATTAATTCCATATATTGGCATAGTACTAAGTATTATATTTTCTGGAATAGTATCTGTTGAAATAGATAATGGTACTTTTAAATATTATTTAACTAAAGCTAAAACTAGAGCTAAAGTTTTACTATCAAAGATTATTATGGAATTTATTTATACATTTGTTTTAACATCAATATTATTAGGATTATTTTATATAATTAATAGTAATTTGAATATGCATTTAATTTTAAAATATTATACTTTTACAATACCTTTATACTTTATTGTGTCTTTAACCACATTTTTGTCTATTATTATAAAAAATACACCCATTAATTCTGGAATGTGTATAATTTTATTAAGTTTTGGCGGAATTTTATCCGAATTTCTATTTAAAAATAATAGTAAATTTATAGAATATACATTTCTTCCGTACTTAGATTTAACTATTTTTAATAGTAGTGAGTCTATTAATTTAGTTAATCTAGAATATGGAATTAACTTAAATATTAATTATGGCATTTTTATAAATGTATTATTTATTCTATTATTTAATATTATTGGTTTTATTTTATTCATTAAAAAAGATATTAAATCTTAATATCCTTTTTGTTTATAATAATCAAGTAGTTCTTTAAATCTTGTATAGTGTACTATTTCTCTTTGTCTTAAAAAACTAAGCGGAGCAAGTAAACTTTCATCGTTGGTTAAATCCATTAAATTTTCATAAGTAGCTCTTGCTTTTTCTTCTGCAGCTAAGTCTTCATGTAAGTCCACTATAGGATTACCTGTAGATGCAATATAAGCAGATGTGAATGGTACTCCATTAGCATCCATTGGATAAACTCCTTTATTATGTTGTGTATACCAAGATTCTAATCCAGCATTTTTAATTTCATCTATTGAAGCATCACTTATTAATTGATCTATCATTGTACAAATCATCTCAACATGTCCAAGTTCTTCAGTTCCAATATCAGAAAGTAGTGCTTTTCCTCTTGAATCAGGCATTGAGAATCTTTGAGACAAATATCTTAATGCAGCACCTAGTTCTCCATCTGGTCCTCCAAATTGAGTAACTAATAATTTTGCCATTTTTAAATCTTTCTTTTTTACATTTACTGGATATTCTAACATTTTTTCATATTTAAACATTAATAACTACCCCCTTTATCCCAAGGCCATGGTTCATTTAGCCACGTCCATTTTGAAGTACTATTAGCACTTGTAATACATAATGGCCCATATTTAGACTCATATTCTTGTTTAGATGTTTCATACATTTGATTTACATCCCTAAATTCTCTTAGAACTTTAGTATCTTCTGGATGTGTATCTAAATATAAATTATAATCCTTAAGAGCAAATGAATACATTTGAATTTTATATAACAAATCATCTTTAGGATTATTAACTTTTAATTTGTATACATAGTTTTTATATTTTGAATAAATACTAGGGAACATATTTCCTTTGTTAAATCCTTCTAGTGGCTTATATAAAGTTTCTTCTCTATTAAAATTGATTGTATCTATATTTACAGTTATTCCATTATCATATTCTATATCGAAATAATTATTTGTTTCATCAAAAAACATTTTACCATCCTCCTAGACTATTGTATGTGAGTAAATAAATCATTGTATGGGTAAATATATTAAAAAATGTAAAATATACAAAAATACTTGTATAAAAAATTATAATAATGGTACAATGAATATGGTGAAGGATATGCAATATAAAATAACAACTTATTCAGAGGATGAAACTATGGAATTGGCTCAAAATATTGAGTCTGAAAAATTTCCTAATATGGTAATATGTTTAGAGGGGGATTTAGGGAGTGGTAAGACTGTTTTTGCAAAAGCATTTGCTTTAGCATTGGGAATTACTGATAATATTACTTCTCCAACATATAACATTATTAAAGAATATGATAATGCTGAAATGAAATTATTTCATATGGATGTTTATAGATTAAATGATATTAAACAAGACTTAGGAATACCAGAGTATTTTAATAAAAAAGGTGTATGCATAATAGAATGGGCAGATTTGATTGAAGATATTTTACCTAAAAATAGGCTTGATATTAAAATAAGAATATTAGGTGAAGAGACTCGTCAATTTATTATTATTCCACATGGAAGTAAGTATGAAGATTTATGTGAAAGAGTTTTATAACTCTTTTATTTTGAAACAAAATATAGTAAAATTAATTTATAATAGGAGGCGATTATGAGAGCATTAAATGACTCAGAATTAAGAAAAATAGACGCTTATTTTAGAGCAACTAATTATTTATCAGTAGGACAACTTTATTTAAAAGATAATCCATTACTTAAAGAAAAATTAACATTAGACCACATTAAACCAAATGTAGTAGGGCACTGGGGTACTGCTCCTGGTCAAAACTTTGTTTATGTACATTTAAATAGAATTATCAAAAAGAATAAACTCAATATGATTTATATTTCTGGACCAGGTCATGGAGGCCAAGCAATAGTAAGTAATGTATATTTAGAAGGCACTTATAGTGAAATATATCCAAATATTACTGAAGATGAAGAAGGATTAAAGAAATTGTTTAAGCAATTTAGTTTCCCGGGAGGAATATCTTCGCATGTTGCACCAGAAACACCAGGAAGTATAAATGAAGGTGGAGAATTAGGATATAGCCTTTCACATGCTTACGGAGCCGTACTTGATAATCCAACTTTAATTGCCGCTTGTGTAGTTGGAGATGGAGAAGCTGAAACTGGACCACTTGCTGCATCATGGCATTTAAATAAAATTATTAATCCACTTACTGATGGAGTTGTACTTCCAATTCTTCATTTAAATGGATACAAAATTGCTAATCCAACTTTATTTGCAAGAATGCCTAGAGAAGAATTAATAAAATTCTTTGAAGGATGTGGATATCATCCATACGTAGTTGAAGCAAATACCACTTATAAGATGCATGAATTAATGGCAAAAACATTAGACAAATGTATTGATGAAATAAAAGATATCAAGAGTAAATCAAGATTAAATAAAAGAGCATGCTTTCCAATGATTATTTTAGTTACTCCTAAAGGATGGACAGGACCTAAAATAATTGATAATAAAGAAATTGAAGGAACATTTAGATCACATCAAGTTCCAGTTGTTGTAAATAAAGAACATCCTAAAAATGTTGAAGTATTAGAAGCATGGTTAAAAAGTTATAAACCTCAAGAGTTATTTGATTCTAATGGTAAACTAATTAAAGAATTAAAAGACTTAGTTCCACCAAAAGAATTAAGAATGGGAATGAACAAACATGCTAATGGGGGACTTTTATTAGAAGAATTAAATGTACCAGATTTCAGACAATATGGTGTATCATTTGATAAACCAGGTACACTAATTAAGCAAGATATGATGGAATTAGGATACTTTATAAGAGATATTATTAAACTAAATGAAAGAAAGAAAAACTTTAGAGTTTTCGGGCCAGATGAAGCACTATCAAATAGACTAAATCATATATTTGAAGTAACCAATAGACAATGGAATGGAATTACATATGAAAATGATGAATATATTAGTAATTATGGAAGAGTGATTGACTCTGTATTATCTGAACATTTATGTGAAGGTATGCTAGAAGGATATTTGCTTACAGGTAGACATGGATTTATTCATAGCTATGAAGCATTTATTAGAATAGTTGATTCAATGGCAAGTCAACATGCCAAGTGGTTAAAAGTTGTTAAAGATTTACCTTGGAGACAGGATATTGCGTCTTTAAACTATATATTAACATCCTATGCATGGCAACAAGATCATAATGGATTTACTCATCAAGACCCAGGATTCTTAAATCATATAGTTACTAAAAAATCAGATACTGTAAGAATTTATTTGCCACCGGATACTAATACATTAATATCATGTTTTGATCATTGTATTAGAAGTAAAAACTATATTAACGTAATAGTTGCATCAAAGCATCCTCGTCCACAATGGTTAAATATGGATGAAGCAATTAAACATTGTACAAAAGGACTTGGAATATGGAAATTTGCAAGTAATGATGAAGGATGTGAACCAGATATCGTAATGGCATGTGCTGGTGAAACTCCAACAATGGAAACGCTTGCAGCAGTCAAAATATTAAGAGAAAATTTCCCTGATTTAAAAATAAGGGTAGTTAATGTAGTTGACTTAATGAAATTAGAAAGTGATGATAATCATCCACATGGACTAACTGATAGTGAATATGATAGTATATTTACTAAAGATAAGCCAATTATATTTGCATTCCATGGATATCCTCATTTAATACATCAATTAGCATACAAAAGAACAAATGATAACTTACATGTTCATGGCTATATTGAAGAAGGAACTATTACCACGACATTTGATATGAAAGTACAAAATAAATTAGATCGTTTCCATTTGGTAATGGATGCTCTTAAATATTTACCAGAACTTGGTGAAAGAAGAACATCATTAAATGAATGGTGTAAAGATAAATTGATTGAACATAAAGAATATATCCATGAATATGGTGAAGACATGCCAGAAATTAAAAATTGGAAATGGGAAGACTGATATTAAAACATCAGTCTTTTTAAATGTAAAGCAAATTAAAATAATTAAAAAAGTAATAATAATTATGTTAATATTAAGGTGGAGGGAACATTATGGAAGAGGAAAAGAAAGTAGATTTTTTAAAAATATTTTATTTGTTATTGATAATTATCCCAACTCAGTATATTACATTGAACTTGTTTCAAATATTTGAAGATACCCCTATGATGATAGCAATATTCTTACCAATGCTATTGGGATACTTACTTTACGGTATTGGTTTTTCTAAACTAGAAAAAAAACAAAAGATATTATATATATTATCTTTTATATTATTCCTTATAGCATTTTGTTCATTTAAAAAAGCAATGAGCATAGACGGAGGATTAGATTCTGTAGGAGAAGCACTAGGATTGGTAATTATTTACAGATTTTCAATCATTATATGCAGAATATTGGCTTTAATATTATTAGTGATAAGTGAAAGAAAGAATATTTTTAAGAAAAAATTTCTTATTCCATTTTCTATTATTGTGGTTATAATAGCGATTATCGTTTGTTTAATAAAATGGATTCCAACTTTAAATTATAGAGAAGAAAAAAACATTAAAACCTTGGCTGACTTCAAAAATGAATTAGATAGGAGAAATATATTTAGTAACAGTTCACTTTATAAAGTATATGGAATTAATAAAAATGGTGAAAAAGAATTATCATTTGAATACAATTCTGCTGATCAATACCCAGAATTTATTTTTGTTAAGTATGGCAACAATAATGAAAATGAATGGATTATTTATTATGTAAATGGCCAAATATCCGCAGTTTATGGACAATTCTATGTAGGATTTAATGGTGAAAAGAAGATTCTGTGGGAATATCCATATATTGCAGTTAGTGAAGATGATGAAGTATTTACATATAATGATGAAAAAGATGTTATAGAAAAGGGGAATAGTATATATTACCTTCCTTGTAAAAACTGTAAACTATATATTCAAAATATAAGATTATGCTATGGCAGTAATTACTGTGATTTATTAAGCATAAATTATAAAAAAGTTGAATACATAAATAAGAATTCATTGGAAAATGAAGAGCGTAATTATTTAAGAGAAAATAGTTATAAAAACTGGTATTACTAGACCAGTTTTTTAAATTGAATCAATTTCTGACACTATATAATCATAATTGCTCATGTCAATTACTTGTTTGCAATAAGGACACACACCACTAGCATTAACATCTAAGCTATGCCCACAACTCGGACAAGGTCTTGCCTCGTTTAAGTGCTTAACATTAAATTTTTTAGTAAATACAATTCTATGTTCTCTTTCTACTCTATGATCATTAGTTCCATATAAGTAATTGCCATCATCATCAATAAAATAATCCATATACCTTGAGGTTAAATTGACAACTATGTTAATTGTTTCTTCATCAGTATAGTAACTATCTATACTAGATGTTTTTACATTTGTTTCATCAAATATTCTAATTACATTTCTTGAAGTATAATCACTAACCATTGAATTTAAGTACTCATATACTTTTTCACTTAAATAGTGTTTTACTTCATTTAAGTCTTTCTCCATTACTGCATCTAGCATCATCATATATATGTGATCTGCTTTTGTTAAGAATGTCGCTTCAGTAAATGAAGAATCATATTTAATTATTTCTTCTGTCATATTAATTTTTCTTTATCTCCTTCTTTGATAATACCCAATCATAATGTTCACTTACTATTGTTGATTTACAATATGGACACTTGTTAGAAGCCACATTATCAAGTGGAGCATTACAGTTAGGACATTTGTTGGATTTGTTATTAACTTGTTTACTACTTATGAATGTAAGTATATAATGATTAGTTAGTTTTCTTGTCTTTTGACCTCTTACAACTTTGTTGTCTTTATCAACTACGTAATCATAGAATGAAACAATTAGTTCAACTTCTATTGTAGTTTTTCCTTCGTTTTGGTATGCTCGTGTAGTATTAATATCAATTTTAGAAAAATCTGTCATTATATTCTTTTGTTTTTTAGCACTTAATACTTTTAATTGAGACTTATATGTATTAAATAATTCATCACTTAAATATTTTCTTAAGGCATCATAGTCAAACTCAGACCATGCACTTTGAACATCTAAGAATGTTTGGTATGATTTTGTTAAGAATTCTTCTTTATTAAAATCTGGTAATAGTTTTCTTATTTCATCTTCACTTATAAAACTAAATATTTTGTTTGATGAATTGAATGGAACTGAACCTTTTGATTTGCTCATAACATAGATTATTACTGCTACAATAATAATAAAAGCAATAAATCCTGAAAATGATGAAGAACCTCCACCACTACCACTATGGCTATAATAGCTACTAGATGAACTCCAATCTGAGTCCCAACTTGATCCAGAGTCCCAGCTTGAACCCGAATCCCATCCAGAATCATAATCTGAGTCCCAACCGCTATCCGCTTTAACTTTAAAGTTATTTAGTACAACAATTCCAATAGTAAATACTAAAAGAATTCCCAACACTATATATTTGATATTACTTTTCTTCATATGCCACCTCTATCATTTTTAGTATATCATATAATTGTTGTTATTTGGAAACATATTTTTATTAAAAATTGGGCATAATTTTAAAGTGAGGTGTAAACATTTGTCATTTCTATTGTAATGTTCGAAAAAACATGTTAATATTTAAGTATAAAATAGGAGGGAAAATTATGAGACAAGAAAGAGGTTTACAAACAGTTGTTATAGGAGTTTTAGCAGTAGTAATATTAGTTATGTCAGTAGGTTTTGCTGCATATTCAACTACATTGAATATTAATGGTACAGCAACATTTACTGCTGCAAAGTGGGATGTGCATTTTGTTCCAGAATCACTTACTGAAACAAGTACTATTAAAGCATCTAGTAAGTCATTAACAAATACAACAGCTACTTATACTGTAACATTAGGAGCGCCTGGAGATACATATTCATTTGAGGTTAATGTTAAAAACTTTGGTACATTACCTGCATATTTGAAGAAAATAACAATGACAGGATTAACTTCTGCTCAACAAGAATATATTACATACACAATCAACTATAATGGTACAAGTTATAATGCTACAACTGATAATTTAAATATCTTATTACCAGCAGATGGAACTACAACTGCAACAGTTACTGTAACAGTTAACTATGTATATCCTGCAGATGCTACAAATTTACCATCAACTGATCAACAAGTAACATTAACAGCTGCATTTGATTACGATGACGGTAGAGCATAATTAATCAACTAATATAAGAATTATCCCATTTTATGGGGTAATTCTTATATATAACTTGGGGTTGACTATATGAGAAATATCAAAATTTATTTAATAGAATTGTTATTATTTATTTTTATTATAGTATTTAATACAGTTTTTAAAAATAATTTCGTTTTGTATGGATTAATTGTGGCATTGACTATTGCTTCTTATTTGTTATTTGGTTTCTATAAGGATAATTCATATATCAAATCAAATGTAACTAGAGTAGTAATATCATGTCTTTTGTCATTTTTTATAATTTCATATGCTACGGGACTATTTGTTGGATTTAATAAGACAGTATTAAGTATTAGTTCTGATTTTATTTTCAAAGTTATAATTTTAGAATTAGTAGTAATTATTTGTGAAGAACTGATGAGATATATAATATCAAGGAATTCATATAAGAGTAAAATTCCTATTATATTATATACAATAATTTTATGTATATTAAATATTATAATAGAAATAAATGGTTACAATTTTGCGGATAGAGAAATGTTATTTATTTTCGCTAGCGTAGTTATTGTAGTAGTTATTTCTAGAGAAGCATTATGTTCATATATAACTTATAAAGTAAGTTGGATACCAAGTTTAGTATTCAAAAGCGTTATAGTTTTATATGAATTCATATTGCCTATAATACCAAAATTAGGTAATTATTTATTCTCTGTATTTAACTTAATATTAGTATTTTGTATATTTATATTCTCTAATAGAATCATTACGTATTCTGATAAGAGCAATTTATATTCAAAAAAGATGTCAAGAAGAGTAATATATATACCTATTTTAGCAGTATTATTGGTGGTTGTTGCATTAGTATCTGGCATATTTAAATATAAAATGATAGCTATAGGTTCTAATTCAATGATGCCTGTATATGAAAAAGGGGACGCAGTTATTTATGAGAAGATGACTGCAGATAAAATTGGTATTGGTGATATTATAGCATTTAAAAAGAGCGGAGTTATTATTACACATAGAGTTGTTGAAATACATAAAGATATTAATTATGTTTTTAAAACTAAGGGTGATTATAATAATACTGTTGATGGTTTTGATGTTGATGCTTCTGATATATTGGGAAAAGTTGAATATAAAATTAGTTATATAGGTTATCCTACAATCTGGATAAATGACTTTTTTCAAGGAAGGAGAGATCAAGAATGACAGCTAAAAAATACACATTAATTCAAGCATTTTTTGTATTGTGTATAATAGTTTTCTCAATTATTGATGTTTATATGTACTTTAATGGTTATTTTGAAGCAAAAAAAGTAACATTAAAATATCAAGAAAATAATGATATCGATTACAAAGTATATTTAAAGAAAAATGACTTCTTTGAAACAAAATATTTAGGAAAAGATGAAACTTATATTACTAGTTTAATTGATCATATAAATGCAGATTTTAATTATAAAATTGATTTCGATGCTTTAATAGATGGAAAATATACATATTATGTATATGCGACTGTTGAATCAAATAAGTCTAATGGACAATCAAAGTATTGGTCAAAAGATTATAGAATAACTGATGAAAAGAAAATAGATTTGAAGAAATCAACAGGATTTTCGGTACATGAGAATGTTGATATAGATTATAATAAATATAATAATATATTACTTTCATTTAAAAAGACACTTGGATTAAGTGGCGCTAATGGAATATTGAAAGTATATTTTGTTGTTAATAGTGAGGTTGAAGGTAATGAAGTAAGTACACCAATTGAAAGTAAGTTATTATTAGCATTACCTTTATCTGAACAAACAATTGAAGCTAAAGTTGATTTAGATGCTCATAATACAGTAAAAGAAGTAAGTAAAGTAATAGATGCTGATAAAGCAAGAGTGTCAAAAGTGCTTGGAACTATATATGCTGCAGCAATAGTATTCTTATTAGCATTAATAATTTATGTTGATAAGAAAAAGAAAAATTTAAATAAATATGAATCAACTTTAAAGAAAATACTTAATACATATGATGGTATTATAGTTAATATAAATAAAATACCTGATTTAACAGGATTTAGAATAATAGATGTTTCTTCATTTGAAGAATTACTAGATGCTCATGGAGAAGTTAGAATGCCTATTAACTTCTATAGAGGAACAGACAAGTGTTACTTCATACTTATTAGTGATAAAACAGCATGGAAGTATAAAATTAGCAGAATGAATATTCAAAAAGTAAAAATATAAAATGGAAAGGATGTGATTTAAATGAAAAATAAGTTAAATCTTATTGTTACTTTAATCACAGTTTCCATTTTTTTGTTTACAACAATTGGTTATGCTGCATATGGTGCTAGAGTAGGTGTTACTGGTAATGTGTACGTAAAAGGAAATGGTGAAATTGCAATTACTAGTGTAGTTCTTGATAGCTATAGTAATTTAAGTAATCCAACCACTCCTACATTTACTAAAGATAGTATAACGTTTGATTTAAATTTTAATGTTGCATCAAATAGCAATTTAGATGATGATTATTATGCGGTATATGACATTACGCTAAGTAATACAACATTCTTTGATTATGAATTTGCATCTGCGGTATTTACTCCTTCTGTAGAAACAATAAATAATCAAAATATGACAGTTACTTATGATGTAAGCGGTGTTGAAATCGGTGAAGTAATTCCTAAATTAACCACTAAAACGTTTACTTTAACAATAAATATGTATCCAAAAACTCCTGGTAACTATAATGTTGGAGGAGAATCTAATGTTGATGTTGAACAAGAGGAAGTAGAACCAACTGGATCATTACTTGCAAGTATTCCAAAGAATTCACAAGTTAGTTTAAGAAATGGTGCTGTTAGAGATAAAGTAACAGTAACTGTTATTAATTCCTATGATATTGCTAAAGGATTTAGTTTTAGTATTAATAACTCAAACTTTAAATTAGTTGATTCTAATGGAAATGCATTGGGAAGTTTAACTGTACCTGCAAATACAACACAAACATATGATGTGTATTTTGAGAAAAATGGTAATATTGCATTTGCAACTGATTACCAAACTGCAAATTTAATATTTAATAAAAATGATGGTAATTTAAGTTTAGGAAGTGTGAAAATATTAGTCGACAAAGATACAACTTTACTTGATGATGAGGCACCAATTATAAGTGATGTACAAGCTACATTTGTTGCAGATAATGGAAAAGTAAATGTAACTTGGTCAGCCACAGATGTAAACAATATTACAGAATTTATTGTTGATGTATGTAATTCAAGCAATGAATGTACTTCGCACAATACTGGAAGTTCAAGTAGAAATTATCAAGCAACTGGTCTTTCAAATGGTACTTATTATTTTAAAGTATATGGAATAGATTCGAAAGGCAATAATGGTAAAACTCAAGCAACTGGATGTGATACAACAGCTGGGTATTGTTCGAAGAGTACCAGTTCTACATACACATGGGTATTTAGTGTTACATATAATTTAGATGGTAATGTTACTAAAGCATCTGGTCCGGATACTGTAGTAATTAATGATAGTTTCACAGCAACATTCACTTTAGGTAATAATAGACAATATAATCAAGTAACTGTTACTATGGGTGGTAATACACTTACAAGTGGTAGTGGTGGATATACATGGAATGCAAATCAAAATAGAATGACCATTAATAGTGTAACTGGCAATATAGTGGTGACTATTACAACAAGTTCAACCAGTAACTGTGGAATATAAAAAAATTCTTGAATAATCAAGAATTTTTATTTTTTCCAATTTAGTACTTCTTCAGCATCATCTAAATGATGCTTTTCTTTACCAATTATTTGATAGTTTTCATGTCCTTTACCTAATATTAATAGTATGTCTTTTTCTTCCATTATATCAATTCCTTTTTTAATGGCTTTTCTTCTATCTAATATTACTTCATAGTTATTTGTTTTAACACCTTTTAAAATATCATCCATAATTTTCTGTGGGTTTTCTGTCCTAGGATTATCACTTGTTAAAATAACATAATCACTAAGCTTAGTAGCAATCCCTCCCATTATTGGTCTTTTCTTAGGATCTCTGTCTCCTCCACATCCAACAATGGTAATAACTCTATTTTCTTTTAATTCATTATAAGCTGTTATTACTTTTTCTACTGCATCTGGTGTATGTGCATAATCTATTACAGCAAAACCTTTATTAACTGGATATGCTTCACATCTTCCTTTGGGTGCTTTTAAAGTTTTAGTATTCTTAACAATATCTTCTATACTAAATCCGCAATTATTAACTATAGAAACCATTGTTAAGTAGTTATATATATTAAATTTACTTGTTAATGGAACTATTACTTTATATTCTTTATCTAAATAACTAAATTTAAGATTAGTATTTATTGGTGTAATTTTACTTTCTAGTATTTTATAGTCGCCATTACTTCCAAATGTTAAGAATTTATGATTTGGTTTTTTAAAATAAATATATTCAGGATCATCTATATTAGCGGTTATAATTGCATCTTCTTTTAAATGATCTAGTATTAATAATTTTGCTTTTAAATAGTTTTCCATTGTTTTATGATAATCTAAATGATCTTCAGTAAGATTAGTAAAACTAATAACCGAATAATTAATGCCAAATAATCTATCGTAAGATAATGCTTGTGAACTTACTTCCATAACAACATATTTACAATTAAGTTCATATGCATGATATAAAAGTTTATAAATAGTTAACACATCAGGAGTAGTATTATTAAGTTCAATAACTTCATCTTTGTGATGAAATCCAATTGTTCCAATGTAAGCGGTATTTTCTCCTAACATTAATAACATTTGATATGTTAAGTAGCAGCTTGTTGTTTTCCCGTTAGTACCAGTAACACCAATTAGGTTTAATTTATCTATATATTCACCATATTCTTTTTTCAATGTTTCTTTTAACCATTTTTCTGTATCAGGTACAATTTCATAATCAATATCATAATCTATTTTATGCTCACAAATAATTTTAGTTGCACCATTTTCGATTGCTTTACCAATAAAGTCATGTCCATCTACAGTTAATCCTTTTATGGCTATAAAAGTTTGTCCTTTAGTTATTTTTCTAGAATCACATTCATATTTAAACATACAATCACATCCTAATAAATATTATATCATAATGAAATTATTATTAATTATTTTAGGATTTTTTTTACGTAAAGAAATATATAAAAACAAATAAAATATGTTATAATTACTATGGAGGGTAGTTATGAAAGTGATATATGAAGGCAAAGAAGTAGAAATTGATACAGAACTTGAAAAAGGAGAAAAGGAACTTGATATGTTAACTCCTGATAATAATAAAAAAGATGATAACCTAAGTGATACAGTTGAAATTACTGAGGAAGAAATAAACAAGATTAAGGAAAGTATGAGTAATGAATAATGAATTATCGTGATAGAAATGAAGCTATAGATGCTTTTTTACAATACTTTGCCAAACTAGCAAAAGAAAACCCTGATTTAAATTTTAAATCAGAGTCTATGAATAATTATGTTTATAGACAACTATACCATATTGGTGTTAAAAGAAGTGAATTTGGAATTGATTTAAGTGATAAACCAAGTCCTACTTTTCATGGCCCTATAATGAATAATGGAGTAGGACATCCAGAAAGTTCATTCAATTTATGGATTAATAGTTTTAGAAATAGAAAAACAGATGTACATGTTTCGGCTGGTTGGAGATATTTTTGCCAGTTTATATCACAAGATAAAACTGCAAATGATTCTAAGCAACATTTAAAAGTATATGTTCCATTAGATGCTGCTCATATTGAAAGAGGAGCAACTATGATATTTGATTTTCTTGAAAGAAATAATATATCTCATGTATCTAAAATAGGTAAAGCAATAAGATTTGATGATATAGTTATTAGACTAGTAGAAGAAAAAGATGTGGATACATTAATTAATTTTATAAATAATACTTCATATTTAATGCAAGGTTTAATTAGTCCTAATCCATTTGCTTACAATAAAAATGGTATTGCTTTAGCAGTAGATGGCAGCTTATCATACAATTCAACTGTAGCGGGTCTTATATCATTATATATAGATAATAAAATGAGGACTAAAACATTAAACAATGTTGGATGCGAAGATTTTTATGCTTTTGTAAATGATATGCTTATTAGCGAATTTGTTAATAATGAAAGTACAGAATTGACAGATTATTTCCAAATATATGGAGAGGATGTTAAAAGAAATTATAAACAAGTATTTTCTCTGATAATGAAAGTTCATGATCCAATGTTTAGTTATGAAAAATTAAAGGGACATTATCAAGAATGCTTAAGAGAAGAAAAGAAATTATCTCCTGGGCAAATTGCTAATGTAGAAAGAACTTTATTAGAAGCAATAGATCTTATGATAAAAAGATTTAATGATGAATACGCTATACATAATGTAGAATCTTATTATTTAACTGGTGATCCAACTAAACTTACTAGAAATAATAATTTAAGAGATAGAGTTGTTCATTCTACATTTAGAAGGGACTTAAATGCAATTTTAGAATTAGAAAGAAAAACATTTATGCAATATGCTGTCGAAGTAATGCTTAAATATGGGTATAATCCTTCTAAAGCAGTTGATTATAATATACCTAGTCAATATCGTTAATAAGAAGATCAAAGATCTTCTTTTAATTTGACTTTTTGTATAAAGAATAATATAATATGCCTCTGTAAGAAGGGGTTAAAATGAAAAAAACAACTGAAATTGAAACTTGTAAAATTGCTAAAAAGAATTCATCTAGTAAAAAATATTTAATAAAAGGTGGGGTAGTGGTATTAGCAGTAGCATCTGTGGTGGCTAGCATAGGATCATCATTATTAGGAACAAAAATGTTTAGAAATAATTGTGCTAGTAAAAATAAAGATTATGATTATGATCAAACTATTGAAACTGAAACAGTTCAAGCAAAAGAAATCGAAGTTCTACCAAGGCCAGAAGTCGAAACCATAGCTATCGATAATGATGTTGTTGAAAATACTGAAAAAGAAGAAATCATTCCAGAACCTACTCTTGAACCAGTAATGGTAACTTGTACTTATGCCACTGCTAAAGAAAATGCAAAAATATATTCAGAAGCAAATATTAAATCAGATAAACTTGGAATGTTAATAAGTGGTGAGTCATTATTATTTGTTTCACAACTCGATGATAAATGGTCAGAAATAATATATGATGGTAATGTAGCATATATTCAAAATAGTCAAATAGAATTGATTGAATCAGAAGAATTTCCTTGTGATAAAGATATACCAACTATTAATGAAGATAATTTATTAGATTATTTTGATGTTTCAGATACAGTAACTGCTACAGCCAGAGTAAATGTAAGAAATGAAGCTACTACTAAATCAGAAAAATTAGACCAATTAAGCGTTGGAGACTCTCTACCACTTTTAAATGTTTATGATGAATGGTGTGAAGTAAATTATAATGGAAGAACTGCTTATGTGTATAGAGAATATGTAAAAGAATCTAGAGGTTACTTTCCAAAAAATCCTATGGCTGATATGGTATATATGACTAGTAGAACACCTCTTTATGACATTGAAACAAATGAAGTAATTACTAATATACCCAAACGTGAAGTGGCTGAAGTATATGGCAAAACAGAAGATTACTATATAGTTAAATGTAAAGGCACTATAGGATATATATCAAGAGAACACGCTTGTTCTCTAGGAGATAAGTATGTAATAATTGATATTTCTAGTCAAAATTTACAAGTATATGTAGATGATGAACTAGTAATAGAGACATCAATAGTTACAGGAAAAGATAAATCTCCAACATATTGTGGACTTTTTGATGTTAGAACTAAAGAAGAAAATGTACATTGGCCAGAATTTAAAGTAACAGTTAGATATTGGATGCCTTTTAATAGAGGAGAAGGTATGCATGATGCTGATTGGAGAAAAAAATTTGGTGGAGAAATATATCATAAAGATGGTAGTCATGGTTGTGTTAATATTCCTCCTTCAGTAATGCCAAAAGTATTTGAAAAAGTAGATGTTGGCACACCAGTACTTGTAAAAAAATAATTATAAGAAATCTTATAATTATTTTATTTTATTTAAATTTTCTTGTAGAGTATTAAAGAACTCTCCTAATTTATATCCATCCATAAATCCATGATGTACCATTACCATTAAGTGCGTTGTAATTTTACCATTATCATTCTTGAATTTATCCCATATAAATTGTGGAATATAATTGTCATGATTAAATGGTGGAGTTGCTGCATTAAAACTAAACCAAGGTGTACAAGAGAACCAAACTTCATCTATATTATATTTTTTTTCAACATATTTTTTGTCATTTAAAATATAATCATTTTTTATTTTACGATAATTATTATTAAATTCTTTTAAATTATCACTTGATTTGACTGAAAAGAAGAAAATATCTTTACCATCTACACTATCTGTAAAATTAGCATTAACTTTATCAAATAGTACTAATTTTCCATCTTCATTTCTATATTTAAATCCATCAAAATTATTAATTGTTTTTAAAAGATAAAATCCCATAGAAGCATACATTGATAAAATATTACTCTTACAATAATAATATAATTTTGTAATATCTATTTCTGTTGTAACAATTGCAAATGGATTGGTAAAAGAAATGTAATGATTAAATAATTCTTTTCTTTCCCAATTATCAATATCTATAATTTTTTTCATATATATCACTCTCATAATAATTGTATCTGATTTTTAATAAAAAGTCATTTATTTTATTGAAAATATTGTTTGACTATATTATAATATATGCTATATTTATGAAAGTTGGGGGATATTTATGGTTAAAAAATTATCAAATTTAAATATGAATAAAAAGAAATATATCATATTTGACTTAGATGGTACATTAATTGATTCTATTGGAATATGGAATTTAACAGATGTGACAATTATTAAAAAATTTAGTGGAAAAGATGTAAGTTTTGATGAAATCCAAAACGAAAGAGATGAATTTTTACATAACAATACTTCTGGGGAAATATATGTAGAATACTGTAATTTTCTAATTAAAAAGTATGGATTATCTATCAAGGATGGAAGGCAATTATCAAAATTAAGACGTGAATTATATGAAGAAATATATGAAAATGAAATAGAGTTTAAATCTAATGTTGTTGATTTATTAAGAAAATTAAAAGAGTTAGGATATACTTTAGTACTTGCAACTATGAGTTCAGAAAAACAAATAGATATTTATGCAAAGAGTCCAAAATTAATTAAGAAAGGTAATATAAAAGAATTGTTTGACTTAATCACAACTAAAGAAACAGTACAGTTAAAGAAACCAGATCCAGAAATATATAATAATGTTACAAAATATTTTGGAACGACTCCAGACAGATGCTTAGTATTTGAAGATTCATATTCTGGCGTTTTAGCATCAAAACGTGCTGGTATGGACGTTGTAAATGTCTATGATAAATATTCTGATAAAGATAGAGAAAGAATTAATGAAATGGCAGACTATAGTATTATAGATTATCAAGAAGTAATTGATTTATTAAATAAGAAAAACAAAAAAAATAAATCAAATAGTTTTAAAGCTGATTACAGCAAGATGAGTGCTTTGGCAGCAAGTACTTTACCAAGACACGAATATGAGGTTGATAAAAGTAGAGCGTTGGTAAATGCATCATTACTTTTATCTAAAAAATCAAATAAATAATTTAATAAAAAGATAAAATGTGGTATTCTATTTATAGTAACTTTGAGGATTAAAAATGAGTAGTAGAGAATTGTTAGAAAAAATTAGAAATTTATCTCAAGAAGAAAAACGTAATATAGCTTATGATGAATTAGTAAAAATGATTGAACAATTATCTTCTGATGAAATAATTGAATTAAGCAATATTATAGGTTATCCAGTTTTTACTAGATTATGTATGGGTGTATTAAAACATAGATTTGTATTACTTCAAGATGGAGCAGCTGCAATAATAGAAAATGAAAACGGACAAATTCTTCTTCAAAGTAGAGCAGATAGAGATAAATGGGGTGTTCCTGGTGGATGCCAAGAATTAGGTGAAAGGTTTCAAGATACAATAATTAGAGAAGTAAAAGAAGAAACAAATCTTGATGTAAGAGAAGAAGATTTAGAATTAATAGATATAGTTTCTGGACCATCAAGAAGAAATGATTATCCTAATGGAGATGTTGTTATAAATAATACTGCATTTTATAGAATTAAAAATTATTCTGGTGAATTAAAGTGGAATGAAGAATCAAAGAAAATGCAATTTTTTGATTTAGATAATTTGCCTAAAAATCAACATGACCCTGATTTAATTGAAATATATAAACAATATTTAGCAAGTAGACTTCTGCGTTAATTTATTTTGGAGTAACATTATGTCAGAAAATATAATTGATAAATATATAACCAAAAAAATTAAAGAAAAAGATGAAGCTGAAAAGCAAAGAACAAAAAATTATATGGAAAGCATGTATAATTTATTTAATACAATTTTAAATTTAGATAGTAAGGTTGGTAAAATAGTATTGAATCCAAGTAATTTTGCTTCACTTGGTAAAAAAGAAGTTCCTTGTTATTATTTTAAAGAAGATGGAAACATTAGATTAATATTAGACTATTCATTTAATTGGGGACCTAAAGGTAAAGACTTTGATAGTAGTAAAATAGATTTCTTTTATTTAAGAAATCTATTAGCAGAACAGGGAATTGATATTTCAAGATTTACTGATCATCCTGAATATGATGGAGATCCAATGATTGGATATATATATAATGATTATTTAGTTATAAGTGTTCCATATGAAAAAGAAATGAGATTAGTTCCTAAAAACCATAATTAAAATATGGTTTTTTTATGTAAATTTTACATCAAATATTTATAGTTATTTAAACTGTATTTTAGTTCATGTTATAATTATTATAGGAGATAATACTATGACAAGGGAAGAGTATGTAAGAAAAGTTAAAGAGATAATGATTAATAAAAACCCTTATGGACAATATCATAAACAGAATTTTGATCATTTTAATAGTTTAGGAGAATTTACTCCTGTTAATTCTTCTATTATTAATAATATGCCTAGTGGATATATTATAGTTACTGAACAAGTTTATGAAATGTTAAGGGCCGTACAAGAAGCAACTAATTCAACTGGTCAAGAATTTCCATTTTTCTTATATGGTAGAGAACTTCCTGGAAATGTAGTTGAATTTAATCAGTTTATGTCTGCTAGTAATGATAGAAGAGGCACTCAGGCAAGTTTTAATCAAGCAATGGTAACAGATTTGCAAAATAGATTAAGAAATAATAATGGCACTGGTATGGTTGTTTGCCATGGACACTCACATCCTGCACAAAAAAATAACCCTTATCATCAAAACTTTTCTTTGGGAGATTTGACAACTTATATGCAGATGAATCAAGAAAATGCAGTATTTAAAAATAGACAAGCTGAACTAATGGGATGCGTTGTAACAAGCACAGGGGATGTTAACTTCATTTTCTATGATAATGTAAATAATAATTTCTATAGATTCACCAATGTATACGTTAGAGATATGTCTGGTAATTTAATTCCTGCAAGTTGTTATGGATTAAATCAAAGACAAGAATATCAGCAAAGAATGTAGCACTTATATAAGTGCTTTTTATTTGACTTTTTATAACTTTTAGAGTACTATATAGAGCTAAGAAGGTGATGTATAAATGGATACAGATAATAAAAAAGAAGAATTCAAGAAATTAAATTATGAAATCATGAGATTAGAAATATCTAAAATGGATATTGAAAATACCTATGAATTAGACAAAAAATATTATGGATATGATAAAGCAAAACCTACATATGAATATTCAATTAATCAGGCTGATGTAGAAAGCTATAGATTGGGGACAAAATTTTATAAATTAAGACATGAATTATATGAAGAAGGTAAGTTAACAGTAAATGAGTTAGTAGGATATTATGATGCTACTTTAATTGCAGCAATACATTTAATAAGACAATATGGGTTAGAATATCCAGAATGTACTGTAGAACAATATGGAGAAGAAGTATTATCTTCTGATGAAATTGTGGATGGACTTTATGCAAAATTTTTATTAAGTGTAGTTAATTTATTATCATCAGGAAGTATAACGGAGTTTGAAAAAAACAGATTGTTTTTAGCTGCTGAATATCTACATAGAAGAAATAAATATTATTTACATGAACAATATAAAAAATTGGTCGCAAAGCAAAATGCTGAAAAAGATACTATTAAATTAGAGAAGAAAATAGAGACTAGTAAAAATGAGTAAGCAGAGATATGAACTAGCAAGCAAATTAAAAGCAGAAAGTTTAAAAACTATGTACGATCCATATAAAAATGAAACTTTATTAGTTATTAATGGAGCAGGATACGATAAACTTGATTTATTAGTAATATATAAAATTCATAGAATGTTTCTACTTAATGTAATTGATGAGGAAAAATGTAATTATTTAATTAATCAGTACCATCAAAGACTCCAAATTGAAGGAGAATTAAACTATCTATTTTATAGTCAACATGCAGGGGAAAATGATTTGACTGAGGAACAAATAAAGAAAAGAGAAACAGAATTAAATGTATTATTGAAAAGTATAGAAGAAGAATTAGAACAGTATCATTTATTACCAGAGTATATGGATATTGAACATATGATAGATGAGGGGATTAAAAATAATAGTCAAATTTTAGAAAGAAAACAAAATAATTAATAATATTAAATATTATGATAAAACTTGGAAATCGGCTTTAAAAAAATATATAATATATAGCCATTAAGGAGTAAAATTAAATGGAAAAATTAGATAATAGTCAAAAGGTTGTAATACTTAACAAATCTGGAAATATACTTGATTATAAAATTGGAATTGTAGTTGATAGTTGCCAAGAAGGGATGACTACTGAATTTAAAGTGGTAGACGTAGATGGAAAAGTATATTATGGATATTATGTTAGAGATTTTGTATCATTAGAATATTATAAATATCTTTTAAAAAAAGAAATTAAAAAAGTGTTGAGTACAATACAAAATTTAGATGATATTGCTTCTGATAAAAATTTTTCAAATGAGGCTAGGTGTCGTATACTTGAAGAATCAAAAACAAAATAAAATATTAAATAATATATTGTTATAAAAGGAGAATTAATATATGAACATTGAATTATTAGAAAAAAGATTAGGTTATGTACATGAACAAGCTATTAGTAAGTATTCTAAAACTGGCGTGGTTGATGCATCTAATATATGTAAAGAAATTGATGACTTATTAAGTGATGCTGAGGATTGGCAAAGATTATTTAAAGAAAATATATCAGATGAGGAATTTTATAAAATATTAACTGGTATGGCATTTATAATGGACTGGGATGAACAAGATTTTTTAAATATTGTAAGAAAATATTATGGTAAAAAATTTGTTGGTTCAAAAACAATTGAAACAAAAATGCAAAAAACTGTTCTAAGAACAGGTGATAGATGTAATGCACTTGGTAAGTTTGATTCATGGTATGAAGATGTTGGTATTAACTTTATCATTCTTTATACTGAAGATGCTAATGTTAGTAGCGCTCATATTTATAGTGCTGATGAAATTAGAGAATTAATAGAGAATAACAAGATAGTACTTGTAACTGAAAAAGAAAGAAAACTATTTGATTCAGAAAAAGGTAAAGAAGAATATCAAATATTTGATTGTGCGTATTATAAACAATATAGTTTAAGAAATTTCTTAGATGAAAATAGCAAATTTTATCCTAGTACTTTAAAATATATTAGAGAAAGATTAACAACAGAAAAATTGAAACAGTTATTGGATAGAAATATACAACACATCAATTCTGAAATTTCACAAATAATAGATTGTGGAGAAGAAAGTATACCAAAAGAACATATTGCAAGTGAGTGTTATATAGAATTTGAAGCACGTGAATATACAAGAAGACTTAAAAAGTTAAATGAAGAAAACAAACAATAATATTGAAATTTAAAGGAGGGCTTATGAAAAATTTAAAATCGTGGTTACATAATTATGAAAATTTAAATCCAGAGCAACAATTAGAAGTTGCTAAAGCAATAGTTGAAAGATTAGAGCAACAACAAATGTATTTTCCAAAAAATGATCAAGGAAGAAAAGCAGTAATAATCTTTCTAAAAAAATTATTGAATTCTGCTAGTAGAAAAGATAAGATTGCTGAAAATAATTCACTTTTAAATAGATTTTTAGAGTTATCGCAAGAAAACCAAGAGAAAGCAATTGAAGAAATTTTTAAAGTAATGAACCTAGCTATTATGGCACAAGAAAATGAAAAAAATAAAGAAATATGTGAACATGATGGGCATTTATTTGGTGAGTGGCAAGATGGAAGTTGGACAACAATTGAAAAGGGAATCATTGATCACGAGGTAGTTGAATCTGCTGAAACAAAATATTATTGGTGGAGGACTTGTTCAAGATGTGGTTTTACAGAAAAAGTAAATATTGAACCTCAAGAATTATCTGACAAAAGAGAAGAAGAGGAGAGAAAAGAACAAATTAAAAAATTAGAATTAGAAATTAAAGCATTGAAAGGTGAAAAATAATTAATATAGTGAATAAGATAACGGATTCTTATATTATTATGATACGATTAGAGAATTAATTAATGCATCAGAAGAAATGAAATCTAATTATTCACTTAAATTATTTAGAAAAGAAAAAGAACCTATTTAGTGACTATGAATTTGCAAATAACAGGAATAAAATAATATTATTAAAAAAATACCAATATGAATTAAAGAATAATATAAATAGATTCCAAGATGTAGAAGCTAAAGACTTTAAATCAACTTTAAGTGATGATTTGAGCTTAAAAAGAAATTTTAGATAATAAAAAAATAGCTATAAGCTATTTTTTATTGCCTTAGTTTTCCTAATTCATCTGTATCTACATTTTCAAGATGAAAATCAGGTCCTACGTCAGTTAAATTATCTAAATTCTGAACTTTAAAATCTCTAGGCAAATTTAAATTTTCTGGTTCAGATAATCCGTTTGGCATATGTATTGAATCTATTTGTGCGTCTTCAATGTGAATGTCTTTGTGAGCGGCCTCATGAACTAATTCTAAGTGCTTTAATTCATCAGGGCTTAATCTTTCAAAATTGGGTTCGATTACAAAACTATATACTTTTCCATTAGAAAATTCTAATCTAAATGTACCATCTATTCCTAACTCTGTTTTAGTAATTCCATAGTTTTCTTCTAAGTATTCTTTTGCTGTAGAAAGTGGTAATTCTTTTCTTAACACGGAAGCACAAATTTTTTTAATCTCATTTGTATTTATATTTTCAAATTTCATATATCCTCCCTATACAAATTTATTGTATCATAAAAATTTATCAAAAAAAAAGCAAAATATGATATAATTAAATAGTAAGGAGTTTTCATAATGGAAGAAAAAGTAATAGTTAAAAGTTATGATGGGAAATTAGTAAGTGTTCCATTAGATAAAAAAGAAGAGTATTTGAAAGTTCAAAAAGAAATAAAAGAATTGCTAGATAGTGGAAAAAGTAAAGAGGAAGTATTAAAGATAATAAATGAAAGAAAAGATAATAGAGTTTAATAAACAATTTGGAATAAAAACTGAATTTATTACCGACTCTGAAATAGAGGGATACTCTTTAGGAAACACTATTTATATAAATGAAAACTCAAATGATATAGAAAAAGTAAATAAACATGAACTATTACACTTTTTTGAAAATGATGAAACATTTCAAAGAATAAAAGAAGAAATATTAAGATTAAATGAGGATAAATTAGAAAAAATAAGAAGTGAATACTACTTAAGATATAGTGGATTATATAGTGAAGAAGAAATACAAGATGGAATAATAGATACTGAAATAGTAATAGATATATTAATAGGAAATTATAATATAAGATATGATCAAGGATTAAGACTAGGAGACTATGTATTAAAAGAAATAACAAAGAGTTTAGAACAAAAAAGGTATTTGAATTTAAGTTTAACAAGTCAAATAAATAATATGAATATGTCAAAATGGGATAAGTTATTTGTCTTAAATTTTTATGATGGAAAAGAACATATATTTCCACAAAAAGAAGGAAGACAAGAAAAGATACAAGAAGACATAAAACGAGAATTAGAAAGATTATATAATTTACCTAAAGAAGATTTTATAATAAATCCAGAAAGTAAAGATATAATAAGAGAGTATGAAAGTGAGTTAAAAGCATTAGAGTCAAGAGGAGAAGACTCATCTTATTATAAAAATAATAAACAAGAAGTTTTGGAAGAACTAGCAAATCATTTTACAAATCAATTATATGAAGAATATAGACATATAGTAGATTTTATAAAAGGAACTTCATATGAAGATTCATTTAAAGCATTAATGTTAAGAGAGACATTATCAAAGACATATAAACTAGATACAACAGATGGAAAGAAAACAATAGTTAATAAAAGAAATATGCATGAAACAATATCTAGTCATATGACATTGAATGAAATAGTATTAAATACAATATATAACAATGTAGATAATTATAATAACTTTGCAAATTTGTATTTTGCAGGGCTAGAGATATTTAATCAAACAATAGCACAAAGAAATAATATTTCATTAGAGAATGTAAATACACATGGGATGGGGCATTGGATTAAATTTGATGGAAAAACATCTGATGAAAAAAACTATTTAAAAAATGCTCAAGAATTATCTTCATTAGTAAAAGATACACCATGGTGTACAAAGACTTTAGCATCATCACAACTTGCAGAAGGAGACTTTTATGTATTTGTAGATAAAGATAATAAACCACATATAGCAGTTAAAACAAGTGGTAATGAAATAGATGAGGTAAGAGGAATATTAAATGGTAATGCCCAAGAATTAGAAGAAGACTATAGAAAAGTAGCAATATCATTTTTAGAAAATAATAAAGAGATAAAGAATGGAGATAAGTGGTTAAGAAAAGAGGAATGGAACAAAAGACTTATAAAATACATACATGATATAGAAAATGGAATATTTAAACAAGAAAATATCGAACAATTAATAGAAGATTTTTTTGGCAATTATGAATATAAGTCACATGGAAGTAAAAATACAAACAAAGAAAAACTAAAAAGATTGTTACCAAAAATAAAGAAAAATATTGTAGAATACTATAATTGTAATGAAGAAGAAATAGCAGTTGAAGATATAAATTTTTATGATGAAAAACATAAAAATTTAAAGACATGTCCATATAAAGTTATATTTGGAAATGCAGATTTTTCTGATAGCAGAGTTCAAGATTTAGGAAATTTAACAATAATAGGAGGAAATGCATGGTTTGATAATTCCCAAATCCAATCTTTAGGAAATTTAACAACAATAGGTGGAGACGCTCATTTTAATTATTCAAAAGTTCAAGATCTAAGAAATTTAACCACAATAGGGGGGAGTGCTTATTTTAATTATTCAAAAGTTCAAGATCTAAAAAATTTAACCACAATAGGGGGGAGTGCTTATTTTAATCATTCAAAAGTTCAAAATTTAGGCAACCTAACAATAATAGGAAGAAATGCAGACTTTTCAATTTCTCAAATTCAAGATTTAGGTAATTTAACAACAATAGAAGGAGATGTATGGCTTGATTATTCCCAAGTTCAAGATTTAGGCAATCTAACAACAATAGGTGGAAATGCATATTTTTACCATTCTAAAGTTCAATCCTTAAATAATTTAATAACAATAGGAGGAAATGTATATTTAGAAGCATCTAAAATAACAGATTTTGATAATATTGAGTATATTGGAGGAAATGTAAATGCAGATCCTGAACTAATGGAATTATATTACCAAGAATTCGATGAAACAGGGCATAGAATACATAAAGAAAATTCAATAAAAAGATAATAAATATTAATAAAAATATTGCTCCCTCAGAAGGGGCATTTTTTATTCTTTTTCTATCAGGATAAGAGGGTGGTATCACAATATTAGAATTTATAGATAAATCCTAATGGTTTGTGACACCATTTTTATTTTGCACTTGCAAAATTGCTCCCACAAAGCATTTTAACTCAAGAAATTCCTTTATTTAAAAGAAAGAAATGCTCCCATTTTTGATTTTTTTAAAAAATCTGTGAGAGCATTGGGTTTTAAAATTACTACTTTATTCAAGCACTAAATGTTTTACTTTCCATTTTTCAAATTCCTCTTTTTGAGTTTCTGTTTCAATTTCTTCATGATAATAATGTTTTGTAAATTCGCCACAAGAACTACCTACTTCTTTGCCAGGTGGAGAATATGTTTTAATCCTAAGTCCAGGCACACTATTAGAAATTTTATTGACCCATTTTTCTTCATTTTCACTTCTTTGCATATCTTGTGTTGGATTAAATCTAATAAACTTAATGGGAATATTATACTTATGTAGTAATTCACATAATTTAGTTAATTCCTCTTTTTGATCGTTTACTCCTTTAATTAAAGTATAATGAATCTCAATCGGATCATTTGTAGTGTGTAATTTAATATATTTTTCCATCAATTCTTTATTTGATTGTAAACTATTTCTATAATTAACTAAATAGGCTAATGCATCCTCTACAAAAACGTTTGTGCTTGGTATTAAATTACGCCTTTCATTATCAATTGGAGTATGCAATGAAAAATGAACTTTAAGTGGTATATTTAATCTACAAACCATCTCTTTTAATTTTAAAATATTATCATTAGGCATCATAGTCGCAATAGCATATCCTATATCTTTATACCCCAATTTTTCTTTTATTATATTTTCTTTTTTATAAACTTCTTCTATTAATTTAAGATTTAATAAAGGTTCCCCCACTCCCATAAATGATATGAGCAATTTATCTTTATCAGTTTTCCTTATATTATCTTTTGTTAGTGACTTATATAAACATTCCATAAAGTCTTCTGAATTTATTGGAGTCATTTTTTTATTTAATCCTTTATTAGTTAAATGACACATCTTACATCCTAAATTACAGAAATGATGCGTTGGTACACATACAACATCTTTATCTGCTTTATTAAATAATAATGACATTTCAATTATTTTTTTATCGCCAACATCAAAAACTGTTTTTAAAGTCCCATCGCTAAAATCTTTAAATGTTCCTAAATTTTTAATCATAATTTTCTTCCTTTCAAATAAATTATAAAATGAACGGATATTTTTTTACAAATATCCGTTTTTCATATTTTGTATTATTTTAAATTATAGGTATAACTTTTTAATATAGATTCTATAATTTGAAATTATTATCTATATAATCTTCAATAAATTTCTTAGGAGCAGTTGTTAAGAAATTTTTATTGTAAACAATATTTATTTGAACAGTTGGTAATTCTTCTTTAATATCTAATTTTATTAATTCATTATTTTTAATATCATCTTCAACAAGATTATAAATTATATAACCTATTCCTAAATCTTTTTTCACAGCTGAAATTATCATTTCACTAGTGTGTATATTTATAACGTTTTCTATTTCAACTTTTTTATTTATTAATAGTTCATCTAAATCTTTTCTATTAGCTGTTCCTGGTATTGGTAATATTAAAGGCTTATCTTTTAAATCACTTAACTTTGTTATATTTTTATATCTTTCATTTTTAGCAACAAAGCAATAACTCACTTCATCTAACTTTGCTATTTTAATTTCATCATTCTTTTTTATATTAATTGGAGAAGTATCTATGACAAAATCAACTTTGTGAGAATCTAGTAAATTAATTAGTTGTGAGGTTGAACCGGTTATTATTGTTATTTCTATTTTAGGATACTTTTTATGAAAATCAATTATTTTATCAAACAAGAAAAATGATCCAATATTTGATGGCATACCAATAGATAGTTTACCTCTTTCAAGATTTTCAGTTTCTAGCATAGTTCTTTCTGCTATAACTAAATTACTATATGACTTTTCAACAAAATATAATAGTTCTTTGCCTTTATCAGTTAATTCTACTCCATTTAAATTTCTATAGAATAGTTTAACTCCAAGTTCTTCTTCAAGTTTTTTAATTGATTTACTTATTGCAGGTTGTGATGTAAATCCATACTGTGCTGCTTTTGAAATACTACCATACTTAGCTACATCATAAAATGTTTTATATAAATTCAAATTAATATTTGTCTTATACATAGTTTCCATCTCCAAATTAATTAATATTATATCATTATTTTGTCTTTTTCATATACTTTATTTGTTTTTTTCTCTTCTAAAATATCAATAAACACTTATAAACAACAAAAAAAGTTTTTCTATCGAAAAACCTTATATATGCCAAGTCAAACTATAAAAGTTCGACGGGATTTCAATATGGAGCAATTGTGTATCTCGTTTGAGAAACAATTACAAACAAATGTAATGAGATAAAACTCAGTTACATACAAAGTATATCATAAAAGTTTAGAATGTCAAAATCATTTGTAAAACAATTAATACAAATATATGGTATACTTATTATACATGAAAGGAAAATAAGTATGGATTTAGAAAGAACTGAAAAAATTGAAATTATAAAAGATTTAAAAAACATATTAACTTGTGAATATGATATCATAGAGCAAGGTGAAAGACATGGGACAATAGTGTTCTCTGAAAAACTTGGGGGTTATATAAGAATTGGTCAGGGGTGTCATTATGATTTCAACGAACTTGCATTTATGAGAATTAACAGAACTTCTGTATACATAAAAGATTCAGATAATTTAATTGGATACATATGTGCTGATGGTGAGAATCAAGTGGAATTAAGAGAAGCTAAGCTTAATTCTAAGGAATTTGAATTTGTAAACGAAATAATACAATTAGAAAAACAAAAAACAAAATAATTAATAAAAGATATTGATAATATAAACCAATATCTTTTTCTTTTGAAATATAACTTGAAAATAAAATAGAAAAGTGTATAATATAAAGTCATTAGGGGGGGATAAAAGTGAAAAAAAACTCAAGCATTGAATTAAAAAATCACAAAATTGGTAATCAAAAAATATATAGATTACATTATGTTTATTTAAATTGCCATAAATCAGCATATACTCGTAGAAAGCTTATAGAATACATTGGTTTACCACAAAAACCATTTATGTTACCCGATGGAATGAGTAGAGAAGATGCTTTTAAGGTATTATCATATTTAACCGACTTTATTGAAACAAGAGATGATGTAGATCCTTGCTCAGCAAAATCGGTAAAAATGCTAGATAGTGTATTGAATTTAGAAAGATTCGGATTTAAAAGGGTTAAAGAAAATAATGAAAATAATATTATAGATTTATTCACAGTTGAAGGGGATCTTTTGATGTTTAAAAATAGTGAAGATTTATATAATAAATATTTTGAATGGTATACTGAGAATGTTACTAAAGAAGAGGTAGAAGAAATTTACAAAAATATAGGCATTGAGTTTAAAGATATTATATGGCTTGACAGAGAAGACAAAGAATTAGTTGGCCCACAAAGAAAACTTGTTCCTAATAAAAAAAATAATTAATAAAAGATATTGACTTGTGAATCAATATCTTTTTCTTTTTAAATATAACTTGCAAAAAAAGTATAAATAATGTATAATAATTCAATCGTTAAGGGGATTATTATGAATAAAATAAAAACCGAAAAAACAATTGATTCTAAAATGATAGAAAATAAGAAAAGTGAAATTAATGATTTGATGAAACGATTGTATAGTGGCGAATGCAATTATGATGTTGGCTGTTCTAATTCTACTTTTGGCGAATGCACAGTAATAGAATTATTTGGTGTTAGTGTGGGGGTTCTTACTACATATACAGCTGATCTTGTAGCTGGGATAATGTTATGGTTTGTCTTTAAAATTACTTCTATGACGCTTTATAGCATTGATGAGGAAAACAAGGATAACAAAACGTATAATTGTATGATTCAAAAATATTTTTCATTAATTAAATCAAAAATTAAAAAGAGTAATTGCAAGAGAAAAATCAAAAAATTATCAAACGAGTTAAGACAAATGGAAAATAAATTAACAACTGAAGAACAAAACACCGAAGAAAAAAAAGAATTGGATAAACCAACTGAAGAAATGATAAAAGAACCAACAAAAGAAATAGATAAAGTTATTTCTCAAAAAGAAGTAAAAATATATCCTAATGGTGATTTTTCTCACTATTTTGAAGAAATAGACACAAAAGAAAATCAAGGCCCAACATTGGTAAAAAGAAAATAATTATTAAAAGATATTGATTCACAAAACAATATCTTTTTCTTTTGAGTTACTATTCATCTTATAAAATTCTGCTGCTGCTTGTTCATTTTCTTGATTAATATGTCTTAGTGCTTGTTCAAAAGCACCCTCACTAATTAGTTTTGGTGGTTTGAATATGAGTCTGTGTTCATTATTTGTAATAACTTTTCTATCTTTTAAGTCATTAGTTATTCTTGTGAATGCTTTTGATTTTTTAATATCATTATAGAGAATAATAGCATTTAAAAAACAAAATTTTTATCTTTTATGATTAGTTTGATGTTCTTCATTTACCTGATTATATATCCATTTTTGATATTCAGGATTGTTAGGAAATTTTATTATAACATTTTTTAATTTCATTAAATATTCATAATTTCCAGCAAAACTGTGGGTATATGCAGGTGATATTTCTTCACCAAATTTATCTATTAAAGCATCTCTTAAATCTTTACATAAACTATCTTTACTTATATTTAATTCAGAAGGATTATCCATCCAGCCCTCTTTAACTATCCCACATATTACTTTGTCATGATTTTTTTTAATAACTACTACACTAAAATCATTTAAAGAATTTAAATAATCAATAAAATTGATAAAATCTCCTAAAGTTTTATTACTATTTTCAGTCATTTTTCATCCTCCTATAATTAAATTATACTACTTTTCTCATTGTTTATATAATATTTTATATATTTAATTATTTATGATATTATAATATCACTGAAATGCTATGATTATTATGGATTATTCATATTTAAATAAAACAAAAGAAATATATAGTATGATTTTAGAAGAGTATGAAAAATTAGATCAAGAAGGAATACTTGTTATAGAATATACAGATTTCGTACGCGATTTTAAACTATATCATTTGTCCGGATGGTATATTGATTATGGAAATCAAAATAGTAAATATCATCATGATAATAGATATTTTGTATATGATGAATTAATAAAATTATTAAAAAATAGTAAAATTGATTTTATAGATAACCATATTAGTACTGAAACTATAAAAGGACTGTTTGAAAAATCAAAATCATTAAATAATTCATTTCAGCGCGATATTGAAACAACATCAAGAATTTATCTTGCTAATAGAGTGAAAGATAAGATTAAAGTAAGAGAGTTAAAAAGATAGTTATTGAAATAAATAAAAGTATTGTATATAATATTAAGACATAAAGGAGGTTATTTATGCAAAAAAAATATGGAGTATGTAAAATATTAGGAGATAATGGTTTTAAATGTTATTTTGAATATAAGCGCACATGTAAAAAAGATGGCTTTGGAGTTCACAGTATGATAGTTGGAAGAGATATCATTACTAAAACACCATTATATTCAATAGTATCACCTTCTTATATTTGCAATTTAAGTAGTGCCGCACCAGAGGGCATCATTAAAAGAGGAAGTTTATTAATTCAAGATTATAGAGAGATGTCTATAGATGGAATGCTAGAATTTTTGGAAAGTATGACAGATGAACAATTAGCAGAATATTTATATCACATAGAAGAAATGAAAATTAGGCATATGCAAGCAATTATAGACCATAAAGAAAAATTAAAGAAAAATAGACTAGATGAAAAAGCTAAAAAGGAAGATTTAGAAAATAAAAGAGCAAAAGTAAAAAGTCTAGTAAGAGAAAAACTAAATAATAAAAATAACTAGTAGTTTTTATTGTGTATAAACTTTTTAAATGATTGTTATTCAAACAAATAAAAACTTGTATATAATATTAAGACATAAGGGAGGTTATTATGGAAGTATTAGAAAATGGAACAAAGGTTGTGGTGTTTACTCGTTTTCCTATGGGTAAAGAAGATAAAGTTAATATCGAATTTGTAATTGGAACAGTAATAGAAAGTTATGAAGGAAAGGATTATTTTACAGGCTGTAGTAAAGGTTTAAGATATAGTGTTAAATACATTGAAAATCAAGAAGAACACATATATAATGATTTTCATTATTTTGAAGATTTTATGACGATAGAAGATTATAGAGAATACTTATCAAAAGAAATAATGCGTGAAAATTATTGGATTAAAAATCATCTTAATAATTGCGACAAAATGTTAAAGAAGATAGTCGAATTAGATTCAAAAACGTTAGAAGCAAATTTGGCATATCAAGAAAAATCAGATGGCCCTAAAAGAGAACTAACAAAATAAATATTAGAGTCATAGTTTAAAATAAAATAAAAAAACTATGGCTTTTTAAATGGGTTAAATAGGTTAAAATTGACTTTTAAGACCTTTTTTTGTATAATATACAGCCATAAAGGAGGAAGATTATATGGATATATATCTTACATGGCAACAAATATTTTGGGAAATGAAAGATGTCGTAGAAAAATATAAAAAGGGAGAAAAACTTGACTTTTCTGAAGTTAATAAAGTCATGGAACATTTGATACATGGTGCAGAATCTTGTAAGGAAATGATTGTTAATAAAAGAAAAATCGGAGATAAAGCTTTTTATGATATGTTAAAAGAATTTGCATATATAACTTGGTCTTTAGATGATAGTAGGAAAGCGTTAAGAACTATTCCGACTGAAGAAATAAAAATAGATGGTTTTGGACCTTTTTATGATGAATTCCAATTTGTTGATGAACGTGGTGGATATTATAGATATGGACTTAAATATATTAAAAAACATATTACAAAAGAAAAACTTATGGAACTTTTTGATGATAATTTGGAAAATATTAATACACAAGTAATGGATGTTACAGATGGAAGTCATTTTGGGTCCAAAGCATGGATTTCTACTGCTCAAGAGTATGCAAAAGAATTTGAAGAACGTGGATTTGCAAGAAGATTAAAACAATTAAATGATACTAAATTTACAAAATAAATATTAGAGTCATAGTTTAAAATAAAAAACTATGGCTTTTTAAATGATTTTCATTGAAATAAATAAACTTTTTGTATAAAATATTAAGACATAAGGGAGGGTTTAATATGTATTTTGACGAGGCCGAAGAAAGTATTAGAGAAGAAAGGTTAAGTTTGGAAATATATGTACGCAATATATGTCAATTATTAGATAATGTATCTAATTCTTTACATGGAGAAGGACAATTTATACTTAATGAAGATGAATTTCCTGAGTTAGGAAGAAGGAAAATTTTATGTAGTTATAAAGTTGATGATGAACAAGTATCATTAACATTGGATTATTCTTATGACGTTGCTTTATTTGGACAAGAAAAGTCATTAGATGAACTGGGATTTGATTATCGTACTTTAGCAAACACATTAGAGCAATTAGGTATAAGTGTAGGTAGGGAAAGTAATCATTGGGAAACTGAACTATATGGTGATTCAAATCATCACAAAGATAAAATGGTATTAACTGCTTCAAGAGAAAAAAATAAAGTACTAGAAAGAAATAATAAAAAGTAAAGTTTTAGTTGAAAATATTTAAAATTAATGTATAATATCGGACTAAGGAGCAGCAACATTTCTAATTTTAGAAAAAATGACACCACTTTCAAAAGGTTAATCTTCGATTGATAACAGCATTATAACACATTATTTTTGTTTGTCAAAATCATTTGTTAGAGTAAAGAGTAATTGGGTAAACTTGACTTTTAACACGTTTTTTGGTATAGCATAAGCACTTTTTAAAAAGGGGGAGGAATATTTAAAATGGAAAACAAAGAACAAAAAGTTTACGAAATCATAAATTTAGAAAGAAGAGCTAGAACTACAAAAACATTTGGAATAATTCACACTGCTTTGGCTAGCATTTGCTCAACAGGATTTCTATTTAGTGCATTTTGCCATGCCATGAACAATAATGCTAGAGATGCAATTATTAATTCAATATTCACTGCTATATGGGCAGGATTGGTTGTGGGTCATGGAATTGAAGCAAAAATCAAAGTCAACAATCAGAAAGAACAAATTAAAACATTAAAGCAACAAGCACGTTTTAATGAAACTAGATAGATTTGATGTAGTTATATTAAGTGATGATAACAAATATGTAATTGGTTCTATTATTAAACACAATGATGTTGACTATTACTTGTTATGTAATGAGAACAATCCTAAACAATACATGTTTTGTTATATGGAGAATAATAAACTTGTGAAAGTAGAAGATAATAATTTAATACAGATACTTTCATTAAAGATTACAAAAGAATTATTTGAGTAATAATTCTTTTTTTGTTCAACTTTTGCTCCCTCAGAAGCCACTTTTTTTATTCTATTTTTATCAGGATAAGATGATGGTATCACAACACTCAGATTTATAGATAAATCCTAGTATTTGTGTGACACCAAACTTATTTTGCACTTGCAAAATGCTTCCTAGAATACATATTTTCTTAGCATAGAGTAACCTATGCTTTTTTTGAAATATAACTTGAAATAAAATAACAATTTATTATAATGATTATTACAAGTGAGGTTACTTATGAAAGATAAGTATACATATTCTGAAGTGCTATTTTTGGGGGAAAAGGATAACAAAAAAATTCGATCTATTTCAATCGAATTTTTATAAAAAAACGTCGAATTTCGACGATTTTTGCTTTTGGAGCAGGTGATGGGAATCGGACCCACGTTAGCAGCTTGGAAGGCTGAAGTTCTACCATTAAACTACACCTGCATTTGTTAATGCATAATTAATTCTACTTGATAATTATTATTTTGTCAACCTTTTTCATTATTTTTTCTTTTAGATTGGCAATTTTAACAGCAATTTTTCTTTATAATAATCACCATTTGTTATATAATAATTATAGGTGATATTTATGGACAGAATGAATGAATTAATTGAACTTTTGAATAAATATGCATATGAATATTATACTCTAGATAGACCTAGTGTTGATGATGCAGAATATGATAGACTTATGCAAGAATTAATTAGAATAGAATCATCTCATCCTGAATGGGTAAGAGAAGATTCTCCAACTCGTAAAATTGGTGGAGAAGTTATATCTGAGTTTGTTAAGGTTACTCATGATGTCCCAATGTTTAGTTTGGGTAATGTATTTAATGAAGAAGAAATTAGAGACTTTGATAATAAGATATCTAAAGTATTTCCTAAACATGAATATGTATGTGAACTTAAAATAGATGGACTAGCTGTTAGTCTTGAATATAAAAAGGGTGTTCTTTTTAGAGCAGCAACTCGTGGTGACGGAACAGTTGGTGAAGATATTACTCATAATGTTAAAACAATTAAATCTATCCCACAAAAACTCACTGAAGATGTTGATATTACTATACGTGGAGAAGTATATATGCCTAAGAAGAGTTTTGAAAGACTTAATAAATATCAAGAGGAACATGGAGAAGCAAAGTTTCAAAACCCAAGGAATGCTGCAGCAGGATCTATTAGACAATTAGATTCTGGTATAGCATCTAAAAGAGGACTTGATGCTTTTCTATATCATTATCCATTAACTCCATTTAAAACACATTATGAAAGCTTAATGTATATGAAGAAATTGGGATTTGTAGTTAATCCAAATATTAAACTATGTAAGAATGTTAATGAAGTTCTTTCATATATTAGTGAATGGACAGAAAAGAGAAGTTCTCTTCCATATGAAATAGATGGAATAGTTATAAAAGTTAATGATATTGCAATGCAACAAGAATTAGGTTACACTGCTAAGGTGCCAAAATGGGCAACTGCGTATAAGTTTCCACCGGAACATGTATTAACAAGATTAACTGATATTATATTCACAGTTGGAAGAACTGGGCAAATAACTCCTAATGCAGTATTAGAACCAGTACGAGTTATGGGTAGCACAATTTCAAGAGCAACTCTTCATAATAGAGACTTTTGTATAGAAAAAGACATACGAATTGGGGATTACGTGTATATTTTTAAGGCTGGAGATGTAATTCCTGCGGTTGACAGGGTAGAATTCTCAAGAAGAAATGGAACTGAAAGAGAATTTGAAATGATTAAGTATTGTCCTATGTGTGGAACAGAATTAAAACAAAAACCTGGTATGGTTGACTTTTTCTGTGAAAATGTTCATTGCCCTGCAAGAAAAATTGAAAGTTTAATTCACTATGTTTCTAGAGATGCAATGAATATTGATGGACTTGGTGAAAGAATTATAGAAGATTTTTATAATTATGGTTTAATAAAGAAAATTAGCGATATATATAAATTAAATAGTAAAAGAGAAGAATTAATTGAACTTGAAGGATTTGGTATTAAGAGTGTAGATACTATGTTAAAAAATATAGAAGACTCTAAGAAGAATTCTTTGGATAGATTATTATTTGCTCTTGGTATTAATGGAATAGGTGCTAAAACAGCTAAAATATTATGTAAATATTATAGTGACATAGATTCTTTAATGAATGCTAGTGCAGAGGAACTTGCAAGTATACATGATATTGGACCAGTGCTATCTGAAAATATTGTTACATATTTTAATAATGAAAAACATATTGAAGAAATAAATGAGTTAAAGTCTTTAGGAATAAACATGACATATACTGGTAAACAAATAATTGAAGATGAAAATTTTAAAGATAAAAAATTTGTTATTACTGGATCATTTGATAATTTAACTCGTGATGAAATAAAATCATATATTGAAGAACGTGGTGGATTAACATCAGATTCAGTTAGTAAGAAAACAGATGTTGTACTTGTTGGAGATTCCCCTGGAAGCAAAAGAGATAAAGCAATTGAACTCAATATTCCTATATGGAATCAAGATAAATTGTTTGAAATAATGGGAATAGTAGAAAAATAAAATAAAATATAGTATAATATTTAAAGCCAAGGAAGGTGTTTAATAATATGAAGAAAAATAAAAGTGGAGATACTAAAATTATAGTTGTGTTATTACTTATATTAATAGTATGTTTTGCTGTAATTGGATTTCTATTCTATAAATATTTCTATTCTGGAACTAGTTCTAGTAAATATGGTGATAGATTAGAAGGAATAGAAAATTATAAGTTAAGTGATTCATTAGAAGAAGATATTCAAAGTATATACAAAGATAGTAAATCTGTGGGTAATGTAAAAGTTACTGTTGAAGGAAAAATAATATACATTAATATTGCGTTCAAAGAATCAATTAAGGTTGAAACAGCTCAAACAGAAGCTATTAAAGCATTAGATAAAATAGGTGAAAATAATTTAACATTCTATGATGTTCAGTTTATTTTAACTTATTCTGGAGAAGGAGAAAATGAAAATTTTCCTGTTTTTGGCGCTAAAAGCTCTAGCAGTTTAAAGGTAGTTTGGTGAAAATATGAAAAATAGAAATAAAAAAACAATAATAATAGTTTTTTCTTTAATATTATTATTTATAATTGGTTTTTTTGGAACATTATATTATTTAACTAGTACAGTTAATAATTATTCTTATGCTGAAAAGAAATGGATAAATAGCAATTCTTCTACAGCTATTGATATATATGTAGAACAATCTCTTCCTGTTTTTTCATCCGAAGGAAGAGGAGTATTCTATGATTACATTAAAGCATTAAAAGAGAATACAGGACTAAATTTTAATATAGTTACTACTGATACAACTGGTATTAAATTAATAAATAAAAATACTGTAACAGGAAATGACACTGTATTTTATAAAGATCATTATGTTGTTATTGGAAACACACATAATATTAATAATATTGATGATTTGGCAGGTAAAAATATAGGAATTATTGCTTCTGATAAAGATGTTATTTCATATTATTTTACTGAAAATCAAAACATTGGTTTTAAGACGTATACAAGTTATGAATTATTAAAGAATGATTATAATTCTAAAATAATTGGTTATATGATAATCCCGATGTATAAGTACTTATCTGATATAATTACTTCTGATTATGAAATTGTTTATCATTTGGAAGGACTTTCATCTTATTATTGTTTAGAAACAAGTGGAAATAAGGAATTTTTAATTAGTATTATGAAGAAATTCTATAATAGATGGCAAGAAACTTCTAACACAAAAATAAGTAATTATTTTTTAGAGATGTATTATGATACTAAAGGATATACTGAACTTGAAAAAGAATCTATAACAAATGAAGATTTTATTGTTGGATATATAAATAATTTACCATTTGAAGGTATGATTAGAAAAAGTTTTACTGGACTTACTGATACATATTTATCTAAATTTGCTAATATGACTGGAGCGACATATAAATATGTTGATTTTGAAAGTGTAACTGGCCTTAAGAATGCATTACAAGATAATAAAATTGACATTATGTTAAATTATTATTCATTAAGCGATAATAGTTTTGAAAGTACTAGGGTACTTGGAAATACTGATTATGTAATTCTTGCACATGTTGATAATAATATTGTTATTAACTCTTTATATGCACTTTCTAATGTTAATGTTACTATGCTAAAGAATATGAATTTAAAATATAATATGGCTAGTAAGAATCTTTTTGAAATAAAAGATTATGATAATATAAAAACACTTCTTAAAAACATTGATGAAGATTCAATCATAATAATTGAAAAAGAAGTATACGATTATTATAAAGATAGTTCTTTAAAAGATTATAGTATCAGATATATAGATACAGTAAGATTAAATAATTCATTCTTATTAAGTAAAGAGAATGAACCATTCAATAAATTATTTGATTTTTATCTTAGTACATTAAGTCCTAATGAAATTAAAAATGAAAGTGTAGTAAGTGCTATATCTGTCATAAAAGATAATTTCTTATTTACTTTTATTGTTAATAATTTAGTATATATTATTGTTACGCTATTATTATTATCATTCTTAGTATATATAGTTATTAAAAAAACTCTTTATACTAAAAAGATTAAAAAAGAAGATAGATTATATTATTTTGATGCTATGACTAATTTGAAAAATAGAAATTATTTAAATGACAATATTGATTTTTGGTCTTCTACTAAAGTATATCCACAAGCTATTATTGTTGTTGATATTAACAATTTAAGAACATTAAATGATAGGGATGGACATGAAGCAGGAGATAATCAAATTAAAGCGGTAGCTAGTGTGCTTATTAAAACACAAAGAGATAACACCGAGATTATGAGAACTGATGGAGATGAATTCATTATATATTTAGTTGGATATGATGAAAAGAAAATTGGAACATATATTCATAAATTAAATCGTGAATTATATTCAGCACTTCCTAATAAAGATTATGGTGTATCTATAGGATATTCTATGATAACTAGCGAACAAACTACAATAGATGATGCGATTAATGATTCACTCTTAATGATACGTAATTTAAAAGGAAAAAACATAGATGAAAAGTAGGGTAAAAGATGTATTTGATTTATTTTCAGGAAGAGCTCTTGGGATTCTTCCTGGTAATTTAGCATTTTCATTTTTCTTAGCTATTATTCCAATATTGACTTTGATATTTTATGTATTAACAAACCTTAATATGCCTATGGATATAATACAAAACTTTTTAAATAATACATTTCCAGAAGGGGTAGTTAATTTATTGCAACCAGTATTTACTTCACAAATATCATTAGATTCAATAATTACAATAGTCTTTGGATTGATGGTTACTGCTAATGGATGCAATGCAATTATTTTGGCAAGTAATACTATATTTAATATTGAAGATGCTTCATTTTTAAAAAGATATATAAAATCATTCTTTCTTACAATATTATTGATATTACTATTTGCATTTATTATGATTGTTCCATTATTTGGACGTTCAATAATAACTTTGATTGCTAAATTTCTTGATTCATATGTTAAATATGAAAATACAGTTAATGTATTATATGTTATACTTCAAATACCAGTATCTATAATATTCATATTTACATTTATTAAATTAGTATATATTATTTCACCAGATCAAAAAATACCTGGTAAATATGCTAATAAAGGAGCTTTATTTACTACATTTACTTGGTTATTAGCAACAAATATTTATTCATATTACATAAACAATGTAGCTAGGTACAATTTAGTATATGGAAATTTAGCTAATATAGTTATATTGTTACTTTGGTTTTATGTTCTAGCTTATGTATTTGTTGTTGGACTTTATTTAAATAAAAATTCAGCAGATGCAGGTATAGAAAAAACTAATACTATTAAACTAAATGAAATAAGAAAGAAAGTACATGAAATGAATAAAGAATAATGAAATCATTATTCTTTTTTTATTGAAAGAAAAACATATTTTTTGTATACTAAATATGATAATAGGGAGTACTAGTATGAGAAAATATTTAAGTACAATTTTATTATTAGTATTATGCCTAGTAATATATGGATGTGAAAATACAAAAGTAACGTTCAATTATAATTGCCCAGGTGTTAGCAATTATGAATGTAATGTATCTAATAAAAAACTAGACTGTACTTTTACTATGCCAGAATGTAACGGGAAAGAATTTATAGGAT